>CALRZK010000001.1:0-29039 GCA_943372615.1 Bradyrhizobium ivorense
CCGCGATTGGGCCGAGGTCTGGATCGTCGAATCCAGCGTCGATTTCACCTCACCGATGCGCGTGATGACCGGCGTCGGCGTGATCGTCGCCTGGCCGGCCACGCCGCCATTCGAGCCCGTCGCGCGACGCTCCGCTGCTGCGACATTGCGCGGCGAGGCGTGGCCGGCCGCCACGCCGCCGCTCTGTCCACCGGCGCTTTGGAAAATCTGCAGCTGCGAGGCCACGAAATTCGGCGGCGGCGGTCCCGGCGGCAGCGGCGCATTGTTGCCCTGCGTGCGCGTGAATTCGCCGGCGCCGAGCGACACCGTGCCGCCGCGCGAGGTCACCGTCGACGAGCCATAACCCATATAGACATTGGGCCCGTTCAGCAGCACCACACCACCACGAATGCCGATGGTGGCGGAGGATGTCTTGATCTCGGCATTGCCCGCATGGCTGATCAGTCCGCCGACAAAACGCAGCGCCCCTTTGCCGAGGCTCGCCACCAGCTTGCCGTCGCCGGATTTCGGATCGAACACATATTCGTCGATGGTGAGGTCGCTGTTCGGCCCCACGGTCATCGATGTCTTGTCCACGAACAGCACCTGCACCGAGCCGCTCTCGGTGGTGCGGATGCGCTCCATATGGCTGATCGACGAGCCGATGGTGATGGTGCGCATATTGATAGTGGCTGCGGGATTGACCGCGGATGCGGTGCCGACCTGTTGCGCATGCGCGGCCGCGCCGAGCGCGAGGATAGAAACGGTGGTTGTCAGGATCGCGAGTTTTGCGAGGCGCTTCATCGGGCCATCCTCAGAATCGGACGGTCGGGCCGAGCCCGACGGCAAAATTGCTGGTGCGATAGTTCGGCAGGCTGGACTCGATCTTCGAATACTGGATCTGGGTGCGCAGGCCGACATTGTCATAGATCTGCGCATCGAAGATCGCGCCGTAGCGTTGTTCGCTGTCATTGCGCAGCGTGGTCGGATCGATGATCGCATTCGGCGCGGCGTAGTTGGCCCAGCTGAAGCCGAGGGTCGGCGCGATCACGAACTGATGCGGTCTGCCGAAGATCGGCAGCACGAAATCATACGGAAAGGCGAAGTCGATCGAATAGCGCTTGTAGCTGTTATAGGCGAAGATCGCCTGGTTCTGGTCGAAGCCTATGCGGGTCGTGCCGCGCAAATGCGACGTCAGGCGCACATCCGTCACCACGCCCGATGACAGGAAATCACCGGTCTGGTCGGCCGCGGTCGGGAAATTCACCGAATTGAAGAAGGCGCGATGCCGGCCTTCGACAAAGCCTTCGATGAAGCCGAGGTCGCCGATCGTGCTGCGCGCGGACACGCCGCCGCCGGCCGCGTTGAAATAGTTGGCGTCGCCGAGCCAGACCATGTCGCCGATGCCGTAGAATTTGACCGACGCATTCTGGCCAATGGCGATGCGCGGACCGGCCACCACTTCGATCAGGCCGAGATTGAACTGGCTGAGCCGGAATTGCTGCGTGCCAAGTGCCAGAATGCTGGCTTCCATCACATCGCCGCGGGTGTTCAGTTTGTAGCCGACGCTGGCGGCCGCGGTCTGGAAAGCGTTCCAGTCCGGCCGTTTGCCGAAGGCGCTGTCGAGGATCGCGTCCTGGCCCAGCGCACGCACCAGCAGATCGTTCGGACCGACATTGGCATTGGTCTGATAGCGCAGGCCGGTCTGGACGAAGGCGCTATAGTCCCAGGCCGACATGCGGCGGTCGATCTGCGCCAGATAGGCATTCACCTGGCCGCGGATTTCATCGGGCACCGGGCCCTTGATGGCGTCGAGGAAATAGCTGCGCGCCAGCTCATAGGAGCCGAGCTTCAGATAGAGGACGCCGAGCTCGAGTTTGACGCGGGGCAGGTTGGGATTGAAGAACAGCATGCGCTCGAGCGCACCGATCGCTGCCTCATAGTCGCCGCGCGCGACCGCCTGTTCGGCAAATTTGAAGCTGACATCCAGGTCGGCCGGGCGCTGATACATCTGCTGGAACAGGGCATCGTAATCGAATTGCGTCGCCTGCGTGGTGGTGATGGCCTGCAGCAGCGTCTGTGGTGCCTGCGCGGTCGCAGCGCCTGCGCCTGCCAAAAAGGCGACACTCGCAATCGCGTAACCGATGCTTCTGATCGATAAAGTATGCGTCACGCCCAACCCCGAAATTGAATTGGCAATCGGGGGCGGACATCGCGATCGAAAAAGCCGCGCGCTCCCCGGCCCCGCTGAGGGACAGTCTATCGGGGGGAATCAGAAAGTGCGGGGATTCTGCTCGGCAATCCGAAATTGCAGCGGGGTGCAGCAATTCGGTAACATTGCGCGATAGGAAAGTTTTTGGAGCGAGCCTCCTAATCCCCATCTTGCGCGGGGAGAGGTCGGCATTCATGCGCGAAGCGCGTGGATGCCTGGTGAGAGGGGGAGGCACCAGGTCAATGCCAGGCGCCGCTTTCCAATGAATCGGATTGACAATATGGAGCGGATAACCATCTATAGGTTGTATATCCGCTACGCCCGTAGGCGGGCATGTATCAAAAACCCCCACGGCTAAAACCGTGGGGGTTTTATTTGAAAGTCGCCGTTTTGATTGATGGTGGCCATCTGCGCGTGCAGGCCAAGCTGGCCAAACACAAATACAATCCTGCCTTGATCGAGAAGGTCGCTCACGGCTGCGTGCATGAGCGCGAAACCCTGCTCAGGATTCTCTATTACGACTGCCCGCCATTCAACGGCGAAGTTCGATTGCCCGTGTCTGGCACACGGACGATGTTTGCTGGCTCAGACAGGTGGTTACGGGAATTGGCGGCAAAGGATCTGTTTGCTGTCCGACAGGGTGTTTTGAAATTTCGTGGCTTCAAGCCCAGGAAAATTCCCGTCGCGGATCGCGATCTCAAGGACGAGGATTTCGTGCCCGACTTCGAGCAGAAGGGGGTCGATATGCGAATCGGCCTCGACATGGCGAATTTCGCTGCGGATCGAACGGTCGATCGTATCATCCTCGTAACAGGCGATACGGATTGCGTCCCGGCCATGAAGAGCTGCCGTATTCGTGGCTTGCAAATCGTTCTGGCGGCGATGCCGGATCATAGGCCTGCGCCGGAATTGCTTTGGCATTCCGACTTCGAGCGCGCCGTCGGCTGGCCCTGATCAGGAGGGGCGGTGCCTAATTTGCGCCGCCGCTCGGATATTTGGCGAAATCGATCTTGAACAGGCCCGGATCCGGCTTCTTCACCGTATCGAGATTGTAGATCGCCACCGTGGTGTCGTAGCCCTGCGGGTCCGTGATGGTCCACTGCTTGAGCTGGCCGTCCTTGGTGCCGATCATCAGCATCAAACGCGAGGTGCCGACAACGGCATTGCGCTCCTCGATGATCACCGAGGTGTAGAGATCGTCCGCGGTGACAGCGACGACATTGGTGTCCTTCATCAGATCGATGCGATCCGACAGCAGATAGCGCAGCGGCGTCTGCGACAGCGGGTAGATGTCCTGGGTGGCCAGCTTGGTGTCGCGCACGGCCAGTGACTGACCGTCGGACACCATGGCGATCGGCGTCGGCGCGTCATATTCGAAACGCACCTTGCCCGGCTTCTGGATGTAGAAATCGCCGGTGGTCTTGCTGCCGTCGGGGCCGACCTGAACGAAGTTGCCCGACAGTGTCGAGAGATTCGACAGATACGAACTGACCTTCGCTGCAGCCGCCTTCTGGTTGCCGTCGAAAGTCATGAAGATGCTGGCCGGCTTGTTGCGGCGCGGATCGGGGATCACCGGCTCCGGCGGCTTGGTCTGCTTGGGTGCCTGCGCCTGCTGCACAGGCGAGGGCATGGCCGGTTGCCGATTCGGCTGCGTTTCGGATGCAGCCACCTGAAAACTGGCAGCGTTGCGTGCCTTCGGTGCCGGGCGCGGCAGCGGTGTCTGTGCTTGCACAGACGACACCATGATGCCGACAGCAAAAGTCGCAGCAAGCCCCGCAGCGCTCGCGCGCAGGAGGGCTTGGTGTGCGGCGTGATGGGTGTCGCGTTTCATCAAAACGTCGTCCTGCTCGGCGATGCCGTCGGCAGCGCAGTCTAGCGCGCTTTGCGTCGGGGTGGGTATCGGGTTTGCGCTCGGGTTTCGGGTCGAACACGCGTCCGTGGGGGCGACATCTGCCGCATGCGCAGGCCGTAGCCCTGCGCTGTGGCGATTTCGCGACCCGGCCTCGTGTTTGTTCCCTGATCCTTTCACGCGCTCAGAAACCGCTCTCTTCTTCCGCAATCAGGATCTCGCGCTTGCCGGCATGGTTCGGCTGGCCCACGACCCCTTCATTTTCCATTCGTTCGATCAGCGACGCCGCACGGTTGTAACCGATCTGCAGGCGGCGCTGGATGTAGCTGGTGGAGGCCTTGCGATCGCGCTTCACGATCGCCACGGCCTGCTGATAGAGGTCGCCGCCGCCATCCGAGCCCATGCCGGTATTGTCGAACACGGCGCCGTCTTCGCCTTCTTCGGGCTCTTCCGCCGTGACCGCCTCGAGATATTCCGGCTCGCCCTGCATCTTGAGATGCTTGACGACCTTCTCGACTTCCTCGTCCGACACGAAAGGTCCGTGCACGCGCGAGATGCGACCGCCGCCCGCCATGTAGAGCATGTCGCCGCGGCCGAGCAGCTGTTCGGCGCCCATTTCGCCCAAAATCGTTCGGCTGTCGATCTTCGACGTCACCTGGAAGGAGATACGCGTCGGAAAGTTCGCCTTGATCGTACCGGTGATGACGTCCACCGACGGACGCTGCGTCGCGAGCACGACATGCAGGCCGGCGGCGCGCGCCATCTGCGCGAGACGCTGGACGAGACCTTCGATGTCCTTGCCGGCCACCATCATCAGGTCGGCCATTTCGTCGACGATGATGACGATATAGGGCAGCGGCGAGAGATCGAGCTTCTCTTCCTCGTAGATCGCCTTGCCGGTTTCCTTGTCGAAGCCGGTGTGAACGGTGCGGGTAAGCTCTTCGCCCTTCTTCGCCGCTTCGGCGAGGCGCACATTGTAGCCGTCGATATTGCGCACGCCGAGCTTGGCCATGCGCTTGTAGCGCTCTTCCATCTCGCGCACGGCCCATTTCAGCGCGACGACGGCCTTCTTCGGATCGGTCACGACCGGCGTGAGAAGATGCGGGATGCCGTCATAGACAGACAGTTCGAGCATCTTCGGATCGACCATGATCAGGCGGCACTGATCGGGCCGCAGCCTGTAGACGAGGCTGAGGATCATGGTGTTGATCGCCACCGACTTACCCGAACCGGTGGTACCGGCGATCAGCATATGCGGCGTGCGGGCGAGATCGATGATGATGCTTTCGCCGCCGATATTCTTGCCGAGGCAGAGCGGCAGCTTGATGCCTTCATTGGTGTCCTGCACCTGCAGGAGTTCGCGCAGATAAACGTTTTCGCGATGGGCGTTCGGCAGTTCGATGCCGATGGCGTTGCGGCCGGGGACCACGGCGACGCGCGCGGAGAGGGCGCTCATGGAGCGCGCGATATCGTCGGCGAGGCCGATCACGCGCGACGACTTGATGCCCGGTGCGGGTTCGAGTTCGTACAGCGTGACGACGGGGCCGGGATTGGCTTTGACGATTTCGCCGCGCACGCCAAAATCCTGCAGCACGCCTTCCAGCGCGCGCGAATTGGCTTCGAGCTCCGCCTTGCTGAGCGGCTTGCGATCGGCGGCCTTCGGCGCCGTGAGCATGCCGACGGCAGGAAGTTCGAACTTGCCGTTGTTCTTGCGGACCGGCTCTTTCGCGGAAGACTTTTTGCGCGCCTTCGGAGCAGGAGCCTCTTCGACCTCCTCCTCTTCTTCCTCTTCCTCGTATTCCTCTTCTTCGTCCTCCTCCTCGTGCTCTTCGTCGTCATGCTCATCATGCGGCGCAATCGGCGGGCTCGCGCGCCGGCCGCCGAGATTCGGCTCCTGACGCTCGAAAGCAGCGGCACGCGGCTCGCTGCCGGAGGTGACGAATTTGGAATAGAGGAACGATAGCATGCGTCCGATGCGCGCTTTCGTGCTCATCACGCCATGGAAGAACCAGCCGAGCGAGACAGCAAAGGAGCGACGCTCCTTCTCCTCATCGACATCTTCGAACGGCTCGTCGTCAATGTCCTCGATCTCCGGGAAGTGTTCCTTCTCCTTGGCGCCATAGCCGCAGGCGAAGATGAAGGTCACCGCCATCAGCGAACAGAAGATGGCGCCGAGCACGAAGCGATAGATGAAGCCGACGGGGCCGAACACGACAGCCGGTGCACGAAACAGCGCATCGCCGACCACGCCACCGACGCCGGTCGGCAGCGGCCACGATCCGCCATGCTGCCAGCAGCTGGCAAAGCCCGACGCGAATACGGTGCAGAGCAGCCAGCAGGTGAGACGCAGCGCTTCGCGATCAAAGTGCCGATGCGTCATCATCCGCCAGCCCCAGACGGCGACGGTGAGGATCATCATGATCGCGCCGAGACCGAGGATCTGCATCAGCAGGTCCGCGCCGATCGCGCCGGGATAGCCGACGATGTTGCGAATGGCGCGCGAGGTCGCATGCGAAAGACTCGGGTCCTGCACGGACCAGGTCATCATCGCCGCCGCGGCAACACCGGCGATGCCCACGAGGCTGAAGCCCGCCAGTTCGCGCAGCCGCCGCCCCAGCGCTTCGCGAAGCGCAAGCGGCAGATGCCCGACCAGAGGAATGACACGTTCGATCGTGGTGCTCATGCTTGCTGCGCGCCCCTGCGATCAGCCGAGAATCTTGACGATGCGATGTAGCGCTTCGGCAGTGGTATCGGCGTCCTGAACCATGGCGATCCGGACATAGCCGGCGCCGGGATTGCTGCCATCGGGCTGCGTCCGGGCGAGGTAACTGCCGGGGACGACGCGAACACCGCCGTCTCTGTAAAGCCGCACTGTTGCCTCTTCGTCGCCGCCACAATTCGCGACATCGAGCCACAAACAGAAGCCACCAGCGGGCCGTTTGTAACCGTAGCGCGCGCCCAGGATCTGGTCGGCAAGGTCGAATTTCAGCCCGTAAAGCCGGCGGTTTTCCTCCACATGGCTTTCGTCGGCATAGGCGGCGGCCGCCACGTGCTGCAGCGGCACCGGCACCTGGGGCGCGGCGACATTGCGCAACTCATGGAGCGCGCTGAGGAATTTGCGATCGCCGGCGACGAAGCCAACGCGCATGCCGGGCAGGTTCGAGCGCTTCGACAGCGACTGGAAGGCCACGACGTTCTGGAAGTCCGGTCCGGCGTGCGCCAGCATGCTGCCGGGCGCTTCGCGGGTGTAGATTTCGGAATAGCATTCGTCGCTGAGCACGATGAAACCGTACTTCACGCTAAGCGCATGAAGTTGCTTGAAATATTCAGGCGTCGCCACGGCGCCCTGCGGGTTCGCAGGCGACGCAATGTAGATCGCCACCGTCCGCTGCAAGGTGGATTCATCAATGGCATCTAGGTTTGGCAGAAAGCCATTTTCGACTGTGGTGGGGAGGAAAACCGCCTCGCATCCCGCCGCCCGGGCGCCGGCGCCATAAGCGGGATAGAACGGATTCGGCAGCAAGATCGCGGGCTTACCCTCGCGCGGCCCGACATAACGGGCGGCTGCGATGCCGGCGAAGAACAGCCCCTCGCGGCTGCCATTCAGGACCAAAACCTCGGTCTCCGGATCGACCGCACGCGGCAAGCTAAATCGCTTAGCTATCCATTGAGCCGCTGCCTCGCGGAACGGCGCGATCCCCTTGGCAATCGGATAACGTCCGAAATCATTGATATGCTTGGCCAAAATCGGCCCCACAAAATCCGGCACCGGATGCTGCGGCTCGCCCAGCGACAGCGTGATCAGCGGCAATCCGGGCTGATATGGCGCCAGCAATTCCGTCAGCCGCGCAAATGGCGAACGCTCGCCATCGGGTCCCGCCGAAGTCCGGGACGCACCATGCAGCTGTGAAGGAGTGGTGGAAGCCATCTGAAAAACGCCAGTACTTTCAACGCCACCGAACGCCCGATGACGTCGGCAGGAATGGGATCAGACCACCATAGATGGGGCGAGGTTAAGGCCCGATTAACCATGGACGGGTGGGGGACCTGATCCTAGATTAGTACCCGTTCCACGAGCTTTCCGCGGAGGTGGAAATGACGACAAGTACAGTTGCCGACGACGGACAAGTGACCATTCCAAAGCGCGTGCTCGAGACCGCGGGTATTGTGCCGGGCAACGAGGTTTCTTTCCGAAACGCAAATGATGGAAGCGTGGTGATCGAAAGGGTCAGGGAGGCAAAGCCTTTTGATCCAGATCGGTTCGAGAGAGTGCGTGGCATTGCCGGGCGCGGCCCGTCGACAGATGAGATCATGGCCGAGTTACGCGGAGACTAATCCGTGACCCTGGTCGATGCGAATGTGCTGATCGACCTCTTCATCGACGATCCTGTTTGGTCTGAATGGTCTCTGTCGCGGCTGCGGGAGTGTTTTGCGCGCGGTCCGCTGATTATCAACGACGTGATCTACGCCGAATGCTCGACACGTTTTGGCGGCGTTGGAGATTACGAAGCCGCGCTTGCAACGGTGGGTGTTACCCTGCAGGCGATACCGCGCGCTGCGCTGTTTGCTGCTGGCAAAGCCTATCGTCGATATCGTCGCTCTGGTGGTATGCGGACCGGCGTGTTGTCAGATTTCTTCATCGGCGCGCATGCGGAAGTCGCGAGAATCCCGCTGCTCACGCGGGACACTCAGCGCTATCGCACTTATTTTCCCTCGGTAACGCTGATCGCTCCCAACTAGCGATCTCCCCCAAAAAGTGAAGGGCCCCAGCTTGCGCTGGAGCCCTTCGACGGTTGGGACATTGCCGGGTATTGCCCCAACCGATTCCTGAAACAGAAACTCCGGCGCCGTGGCGCCGAAGCTAAGACGCTTACATGTTGTAGGCGCGCTCGGTGTGCTCGGTGACGTCGAGGCCTTCACGCTCGACTTCGACGGTGACGCGCAGGCCGACGATCACATCGACGACCTTGTAGAGGATCGCCGAACCGATGCCGGAGAACACCAGCGTGAAGAGAACCGCCTTACACTGGGCGAGCACCTGGGTGACCATGTCGTAGTCGCCGATCTTGCCGGTGACGTAGTCCATCACGCCGGTACCGCCGAGGGCCGGGTTGACCAGGATGCCGGTGCCGATCGCGCCGATGATGCCGCCGACGCAGTGGACGCCGAACACATCGAGGCTGTCGTCATAGCCGAGCGAGTTCTTGATGGTCGTGCAGAAGAACAGGCAGACGATGCCGGCGAGGAGGCCGAGCACAATCGCGCCCATCGGGCCGGAGAAACCTGCGGCCGGGGTGACGGCAACCAGGCCGGCAACGGCGCCCGAGGCCGCACCCAGCAGCGAGGGGTGACCCTTCGTCATCCATTCCGCGAACATCCAGGCCATGGCCGCAGCAGCGGTGGCGAGGAAGGTGTTCACCATGGCGAGGCCTGCGCCGCCGGTGGCTTCAAGGTTCGAACCGACATTGAAGCCGAACCAGCCGACCCACAGCAGCGAGGCGCCGATCATGGTCATGGTCAGCGAGTGCGGAGCCATCAGCTCCTTGCCGTAGCCGGTGCGCTTGCCGATGAGGAGGCAGCCCACGAGACCCGCGATACCGGCATTGATGTGCACCACGGTGCCGCCGGCGAAGTCGAGTGCGCCCCACTGGAAGATCAGACCGGCATCGGCCTGCACTTCAGCGAGCTTGGCTTCTGCGGCAGCCTTTGCGTCCGGCGCGGCTGCAGCAACAGCCTTGGCAGCTGCAACGATCGCGTCCGGACCGGCCCAGTACCAGACCATGTGGGCCATCGGGAAGTAGATCAGGGTAACCCAGAGCGGCACGAACAGCGCGACGGCCGAGAACTTGGTGCGTTCTGCGAAGGCGCCGACGATCAACGACGGCGTGATCGCTGCGAAGGTCATCTGGAAGCAGAAATAGACCATTTCCTGCACGGCGACATCAGCCGTGAAAGTGCCGGCCATGGAGTCCGGCGTGATGCCGGCCATGAAGGCCTTGGAGAAGCCGCCGATGTAGGAAGAACCGCCGGTGAAGGTGATGCTGTAGCCGTAGACGGCCCAGATGATCATCACGATGCAGACGGTGTAGAGGATCTGCATCAGCACCGAGAGCATGTTCTTGGAGCGGACGAGGCCGCCATAGAACAGGGCGAGGCCGGGGATGGTCATCAGCAGCACGAGGACCGTCGAGGTCATCAGCCAGGCATTGTCGCCCTTGTTGATCGCCGGATCGGCATAGGCCGAGGTTGCGGCGAAGAGGCCGACGGCGAGTGCCGCCAATCCCGCGCCAGATGGACGCTTGAACGTCATTTTGTGAGACTCCTGATTGAAGAAACTGAACTGAGCATTGATGAGATGAAAAGGAGCGACCGAAGGATGCGGGCGCTTAAAGCGCCGCGGCGTCGGCCTCGCCGGTGCGGATACGAACGGCGTGTTCAAGGCTGATGACGAAGATCTTGCCGTCGCCGATCTGGCCGGTCTTGGCCGCGGCAGAGATCGCGTCGATGGTCTTGTCCACCTGGTCGGAGGCGACCGCGACCTCGATCTTGATCTTCGGCAGAAAGCTCACCGCATATTCGGCGCCGCGATAGATTTCCGTATGGCCCTTCTGGCGGCCGTAGCCTTTGACTTCCGTCACCGTCAGACCATGAACGCCAATGGCGGTCAGGGCATCACGGACTTCCTCAAGCTTGAACGGCTTGATGATCGCCATAACAATTTTCATGGGTCCTATCCCCGCTAGGCCCGACGAACGGTCGGGCGATCTTGACTGAGGTTCCCACGCGGAGAAATTCACAACGCGGTCGCAGCCTGACCAGATAGAATCAAATGCCGTGCCAACTCGCTGAACATGCCTAATGGCTTGTGAAGTCGCTGCTTTTCCCGCTTTGCAACAGAGGTCTCCGAGTGCGCTATTCGGTCGCGCTCAAAGTCTAGCCATTCCTGCCTAAAACAAAAGCATGACAGGCTGCCGACACAATCCTGCTCAGGCGAAAGGCAGCAGAATGGTATTCCGCCACGCAGATTTTCGGCAGATCAAGCGGAAATGTCTAATAAGCAGGCCCATTCAGCCGGTGCGGGCAGGGCGGCCTTTACTCAATCAAATCGATTTCGAAGGGTGCAGCGTTTACAGCGCGTCGGTATCCGTCTCGCCGGTGCGGATGCGCAGCGCGCGGTCGATCGGGGTGACGAAGATCTTGCCGTCGCCGATCTGCCCGGTGCGGGCGCTGGAAGAAATGACCTCGACGGTCTTCTCGGCCAGATCGGAATCCACGGCGATTTCGATGCGCAGCTTGGGCAGGAAATTCACGATATATTCGGCGCCGCGATACATCTCGGTATGGCCCTTCTGCCGGCCATAGCCCTTCACCTCGGTCACGGTCATGCCATGCACGCCGATGGCGGTCAGGGCCTGACGAACTTCGTCGAGCTTGAACGGCTTGATGATCGCGACCACGAGCTTCATGACAGGCATCCTGTTTGGGTAATCCCCAGCCCTGCTTACGCAATCATGCGGCGTATGGCCATAGGGCGCGACATCTACAAAAGGCAGACACCGCCCACATAAGCGCGGCGTTGGCGGACAATGCTCACGCGTTCGAACAGTTCGGCCTTGCTGAACGGATCGGCGGCGATGAAGGCCTCGGCCTCAGCGCGATCTTCGGTGTCGAGCACATAGATGCCGCCGCCGAGATCGCTGCCGTCGTCATGCAGCTTGGCGCCGCAGGCGAGCAGCTTCTTCGCGTGTTCGGCGAGAAAGGCCAGATGGGCAGGGCGATGCTCGGCGCGAATGGCCTGGCTGCCGGGCTTGTCGAAAGTCTCGATCACGTAAGGCATGTCCTGCTCCCGAAGTTTTTTAATGTTGAGCGTGCTTTGTCCCGGACGCGGTGCAACGCGTAGCGTTGCTGCGCAGAGCCGGGACCGTATCAAGCGCCGGAGTTTGCGACGGTCCCGGCTCTGCGAAGCGGCACTACGTGCCGCATCGCGTCCGGGACACAGACTGCCTTAGCTCTTCGGCTTCTCGCGGCGCTCGCGCACCGAGCCTTCTTGCGCCACGCTCGCCACGAGCGTGCCGTCAGGCTTGAAGATCATGCCGCGGGCAAGGCCGCGGCCGTTCTGGGCGCTCGGCGAATCCTGGCTGTAGAGCAGCCATTCGTCGGCGCGGAACGGGCGGTGAAACCACATGGCGTGATCGAGGCTCGCAGCCATGGCCTGGCCGTCGAACAGCGTGCGGCCATAGCGCGACATGATGGAATCGAGCAGCGAGAAATCCGACGCATAAGCGAGCGCACACATATGCAGCGCCTGATCGTCCGGCAGTTTCGCGGCGGTGCGAATCCAGAAATTGATGCGGCCGTCGGGGATCTTCTCGCCGGCATAGCGCTGGAATTCCACCGGGCGCAGTTCGATCGGGCGATCGCTCTCGTAATAGCGGCGGATGTAATCCGGCATTTTCTCGATGATCGGATCTTTCGCCAGTTCTTCGGCTGAGAGCCGATCCGGCGGCGGCACGTCGGGCATCGGATCGAAATGATTGAAACTGTCTTCTTCCTCGGCATGGAAGGAGACCATCATCGAAAAAATCGCCTGGCCGTGCTGGATCGCGGTGACACGGCGGGTCGAATAGCTCTTGCCGTCGCGCAGGCGCTCGACCTCGTAGATGATCGGAATCTGCGGATCGCCGGGCAGGATGAAATAGCAATGCAGCGAATGCGGCATGCGGCCTTCCACCGTGCGCACCGAGGCAACCAGCGCCTGGCCGATCACCTGGCCGCCGAACACGCGCTGCCAGCGCGTCTTCGGGCTGCGGCCGCGGAACATGTTCACCTCGAGGGTCTCGAGATCGAGGATGTCGATCAGATCGATCAGGCTCTTGGACATGTCGGCGTCTTTCGTGAAGCGGCTGCGTGACGGTCGATTTACCAAAGGCTGATGATCCAGGTCATGGTTCCCAGCCCTTGTTTCGCATTCCTGTTTCGCCCAGCTATAAGCGCGTGGCAACAGCAGGAACGGGTATCATGACGGCACAAAAGGGCCAAAAGGGCATCGTCATCGGCGGCGGCGCATTCGCCGGGCTGGCGCTGGCTTTGGCGCTGCGTCAGGGGCTGGGGCCGGATGTGCCCGTCATCGTCGCCGATCCCGCGCTGGCCATGCGGCCGAGCCGAGATCCGCGCGCGTCGGCCATCGTGGCGGCCTGCCGGCGCATGTTCGATGCCATCGGCGTCTGGGAGGCCGTGGCCGCGGAGGCGCAGCCGATCCTCGACATGGTGGTCACGGATTCGAAGGTCGATGACGCCGTGCGGCCGACCTTTCTGACCTTTGCCGGCGAAGTCGAGCCGGGCGAACCTTTCGCTCATATGGTGGAAAACCGTCGTCTGATCGACGAGCTGGTCCAGCGCACCGAAGCCGCCGGCATCGATCTGCGCGCAACGCCGGTGACGACATTCGATGCGCGGCCCGATGGCGTCAGCGTCACGCTCGGCGATGGCAGCGTGATCGAGGCGGCCTTGCTGGTGGCAGCCGATGGTGCGCGCTCCAAACTGCGCGAGCGGGCAGGGATTGCGACCCATGGCTGGGATTACGATCAATCCGGCATCGTCGTTACCGTCGGCCATGAGCGCGATCATGAAGGTCGCGCGGAAGAACACTTTTTGCCCGCCGGCCCATTCGCGATCCTGCCGCTCAAGGGCAACCGCTCATCGCTGGTGTGGACGGAGAAGCGAAAGGATGCCGAGCGCATCGTGGCGCTGCCAGAGGATGAATTTCATGCCGAGCTGGAGCGTCGCTTCGGCTTGCATCTCGGCGAGGTGAAGGCGCTGGATAAACCCCGCGCGTTCCCGCTCGGCTATTTCGTCGCGCGCTCCTTCATCGGCCAGCGTCTCGCGCTGATCGGCGATGCGGCTCATGTGATCCATCCGATCGCGGGGCAGGGGCTCAATATGGGCCTGAAGGATGTGGCGGCGCTGGCGGAATCGATCGTCGATGCGGCGCGGCTCGGCATGGATTTCGGCCAGGCCGACGTGCTGGAGCGCTATCAGCGCTGGCGCCGGTTCGACACCATGAGCATGGGCCTTGCGACCAATGTGCTGAACTTCATGTTCTCGAATGATCTGCCCTTCGTGCGCAGCATCCGGGATATCGGCCTCGGCATCGTCGATCGCCTGCCGCCGCTGAAGGGCGCGTTCATCAAGCAGGCTGCGGGATTGTCGGGGGAAGTGCCGCGGTTGCTGAAAGGCGAGGCGATTTAAGCCTCAAACTCGGACGTCGTCACCGGGCTTGACCCGGTGACCCAACTTTGCACGGTGTTCGTCAAAGATGGATGGCCGGGTCAAGCCCGGCCATGACGGAGTCGATACTTAATCGATCTTCCTGGCCTCTTCCGGCAACATGATCGGGATGCCGTCGCGGATCGGATAAGCGAGTTTTGCCGAACGCGAAATCAGCTCCTGACGGCCTGCGTCGAATTCCAGCTGGCCCTTGGTCACCGGACACACCAGGATTTCCAGCAGCTTTGGATCGGTGCCGTCCTGCGGCTCGGTCGTCGTGTTCATTGCAAAGCTCCGGATTACTGCAGCGGCGGGTCGCCGCTGGTGCGTTTCTTGGCGAGGTCCATCTCGGTGATGGCGATCAGGATTTCGGCCCGGGTCTTGAGATCCGGTGCTTCCAGCATCGCCTGCTTTTCCGGCGGGCCATAAGGCGACATCATCGCCAGGGCATTCACCAGCGCCTCGTTCGGCGCCTTGTGGATGCCGTCCCAGTCGACCTTGAGATTGTTGACCTTGAGAAAATCACCGAGCGCCTTCACCAGCGCGTCGCGATCGACATCGTCCTCGCCTTTGCGGGCGGTGAAGTCATCGACAAACGGGAAGTAGTCGACTTTGCACTGCCGATAGGGCGTCAGCACTTTCAATTCATCGACCACTTCGAAACGCGAGACGCCGGTGAGTTCGAGAATGTAACGGCCGTCGCCGGACTCGGCGAGCTGGGTGATGCGGCCGACACAGCCGACCTTGAACAGCGACGGGTGTTCTTCATCATCTGAATGCACCGCATCGGGCTGGATCATGCCGATCAGGCGATGGCCGTCGCGGAAAGCGTCGTCCACCATCGCCAGATAGCGCTGTTCAAAGATATTGAGCGGCATCTGGCCGCGCGGCAGCAGCAGCGCGCCGGGCAGCGGGAACACCGGAATGACTTCCGGCAACTCGGCCGGGCCGCGATAGTCGGCATTGATGGGCATATCCGGCCTCGCTTTGGTGTCAGATCAAGCGAACAGGATCGTGGACAAACGGCGGCGGCCGTCAACCGTTGCCTCGTCCACCGGACCCCAGGCTTCGAAGAATTGCAGCAGCTGCTTGCGGGCGCCGTCGTCATTCCACTTGCGGTCGCGCTTCACGATTTCGAGCAGATGCGTGACGGCCTGTTCGCGCTGGCCGGCGCCATTCAGCGCCACTGCGAGATCGAAACGGGCCTGATGGTCGAGCGGATCAGCGGCCACCTTGGCTTCGAGCTCGGTCACCGGACCCAGCGCATTGGCCTGTTCGACCAGATCGATCTTGGCCTGGACGGTGGTCACGGCCGCATCCTCGCGCTTGGCGGCCGGAACGAGCTCGAGCGTCTGCTTGGCCTGTTCGATGGCGCCGGAGGCGACATAGCAGCTCGCGAGGCCGGCGATGGCGGCAATATTGGTGGCGTCGGCGGCGATGATCTCGCCATAGATCGCAGCCGCGGTGGCCGGATCGCCCTCGGCCAGAATGCCTTCGGCCTCTTCCAGCAATTCAGCGGTGGTCGGCTCGGCACCGGGGCGGCCGGCGGTGATCTTGTTGATGAAATCGTTGATCTGGCTTTCAGGCACGGCGCCCATGAAGCCGTCCGCGGGGCGGCCATCGACAAAGGCGATCACGGCCGGGATGGACTGGATGCCCATCTGCCCCGGGATCTCCGGATTCTCGTCGATATTCATCTTCACCAGCTTGACCCGGCCCTTGGCGGCGGTCACGGCCTTCTCGATGATCGGCGTCAGTTGGCGGCACGGGCCGCACCACGGCGCCCAGAAGTCGATCAGCACCGGCTGGTGCTTCGATTCCTCGATCACGTCCTGCATGAAGGTGCGGGTGGTGGTATCCTTGATGAGGGCGGACCCTGCCTGCGGTGCGGGTTCGCCGCCCTGTTCGATAATGGTCACGTCAACCTCACCTGTATCGGGGGAATTTCTGCGCGCTTCTAACACGCCCGAAGCGCATTAAATGGCGTTCGTGACAGGATTTTGCAATCGGACCGCGCCTGCCGCATCGCCACGGAAGCCACCCGCGCGCCGCAAACCGCACTTTTACGGGCATATTCGGGGATTTGGCGGGCCAAAACCGGCGAAACATCTCATTTACGGAACTTGGCAACATTCCTTCGTCTTTCTGTTGCAATCGCCGCCGGCATTTGGCATATGTCCGCGCGTCGGCGGCGCACCATCGTTGCCGCTTCTAGGATGCGGGTGTAGCTCAGTGGTAGAGCACGACCTTGCCAAGGTCGGGGTCGAGGGTTCGAGCCCCTTCGCCCGCTCCAGAACTTCCGCTCCGGAAACTCAGCTTCAAAGCAAGACCATTTATCCGGCCACCGCCGCCGTGCAGCCGTATTGTCGCGCGTTGATCCATCTTGCTTGAAATCGCGCAAGGTTGCGCAGACAATCGCCCCGCAAGAGTGCGAGCTGCAGATGCCATCGACAACGGATTCCAATCTCGAAATCGGAAGGCGCGCCAATGACGAGGCGCGGGCCGATTTTGCGACCTGGCTGATGATGTCGAAGCTGAACAGCGTCAGTGCCCTGCCCCAGGAAGCGCAGACCTTCTTTGCCGGCTATCTTGCCTTGGCCGCGCGTGGCAAACAGGCCGAGTCCGCGGCGGCCGAGGCCACGATCCAGACCGTCTATCGCCATTACTATGCCCGCATGGGCGGCACCGGCTCTGCGCCGGTGATCAAGCCTGCTCCGAAGCCAAAGCTCATGTCCGACAACAATTCGAACAACCGCGACAACGTCACCCCCTTCCGCCGCATCAAGCCGGACACCCCGCCGCCGCGCGAAAAGAAGAAACTGCCGGTGGCGCTGATTTTCATCGGGCTCGTGGTGCTCGCGATTGCGTGGCGCTATCTGAGCAAGGGTAGCCTCTAGGCACGAGGCATCGGGGAGGCTTCTTTGAAGACGACCCGATATTTCGACGAACAGGTGCTGAGGAAGAGACCTTATCTCGATCTCGTGTTGATACGCCAAGTTATTGCGTCGCCGTTACGACGTGATGTGCAGGACGATGGTCGGATCAGGCATTGGGGGCGGATTGAGGTCGCGGGAGATGTTCCGCGCTATCTTCGTGTGGTTACACTGGACGACGGAGAGACGGTCCATAACGCCTTCTATGACCGCAATTTCCGTGAGGACGCGCCATGAAGCTGCATTACTATCCCGAGACCGATAGTCTTTATATCGAGCTGAAGATGGGACCGGGCGTGGAAACTCGCGAGATCGTCTCAGGTCTTGTCGTAGATCTCGATGCTAATGGTGATGTTGTCGGCTTTGACATTGACCAAGCGTCCGGCAAGCTCGATCTATCTCGGATCGAGACGATTGCGCTGCCCGCGGTGAATGCCGCGGAATAGCCACCCGCACATCTCGCATCGCAACTAACAAAACGCGCGCGTCATGCGCGCGTTTCTGCATGGTTGCACTTTCCACCTGCGACATTTGTGCTAGCATCCCGTCGTCTACTTCATCCAGCAGACCAATAAAGTTCGTCTCGAACGATCAATAAAACATAGCAGCCTTACGTTCTCGTCACAGGGAATCCGCTGCACAGGGAGTGAACGTGATGAAATCGATATTTGGTCGATCCGTTCTTGCATGCGCCGTCCTCGGATGCGTCAGCGTCATCAGCCTTGCTGGCTTTCAGCAGGCGAGTGCGCAGCAAAAGCTCAAGAGCTACAAATCAGACACCAAAGATTTCTGGACCAATCCGCCCGACGATTGGTTCCTCGGCGACGAGACCGAAGCGCAGAAAGGTCTCGCGCCGCCGTCCGGCCCGCCCACCGGCGCGTCCGACAAAGAACTCGCCGACATGATGAAAAAGATAAAGCTGCCGGCGGGCTTCAAGATCGAGGTCTATGCCTCCGGCGTGCTGGCCGCACGGCAGATGGCGTGGGGCGATAACGGCACATTGTTTGTCGGTTCGTTCGGCATCGGCAATGTCTATGCGATCACCGACAAGGGCGGCAAGAAAGAGGTGAAGACGGTTCTCAAAGGCATGAAGATGCCCACCGGCCTCGCTTTCCAGAATGGCGCACTCTATGTGATCGATATCGACAAGCTGATCCGCTACGACAATGCGGAAGCCAATCTCGACAATCTCGGCACAGGCAAGGTCGTCTATGACGACATGCCCTCCTATGCCGCGCATGGATGGAAGTATCTCGCGCCGGACAAGGACGGTTGGTTCTATGTGCCATTCGGCCCGCCCTTCAATATCGGCATCCCGCCGACCTCGCTGTCGCAGATCCGCCGTGTCGATCCGAAAACCGGCAATGCGGAGATCGTGGCTCTCGGCGTGCGTAACAGCGTCGGTGGCGACGTCGATCCGCGCACCGGCAAATACTGGTTCACCGAGAATGCGCGCGACTGGATCAGCGATGACATGCCGAGCGACAAGCTCAACATGATCTCGAAGCTCGGCGAGCATTTCGGCTATCCGCATTGCCATCAGGGTGACATGGAGGATCCGAAATTCGCCATGGGGCATAAATGCTCTGAGTTCACCCCACCGGTGCTCAATCTCGGCGCTCATGTGGCTCCGCTCGGCATGAAGTTCTACACCGGCGACATGTTCCCGGCGGAATACAAGAACAACATCTTCATTGCCGAACACGGTTCGTGGAATCGCCACAAGTATCAAGGCGCACGCATCAAGCGCGTGATCGCTGATCCCGATGGCAAGAACGCCAAGCAGGAAGACTTTGCCACCGGCTGGATCGAAGGCGATCAGGGCTATCTCGGCCGTCCCGCCGATGTGGTCCTGGCCAAGGATGGCTCGCTGCTGATCGCGGATGACTGGGCCGGCGCGGTGTACCGGATCAGTTACGCGAAGTGAGTTTTGTAGGGTGGGCAAAGCGACTTGTCCGCCATAGCGCGAAGCGCGACGGCGGAAGTGTGCCCACCTTCCCTTGCACGACACTTGATGGTGGGCACGGCGCTACGCGCCTTTGCCCACCCTACATTTCACGGACAGATCGTCCGCTGATTGGAATGCGCATGATGCGATACGCATTGGTTCTCGTCGCTGCCTCGTTCATTAGCCTGTCGAGCACGCACGCCGCCGATATCCCCGCCGGCAAAGAGAAGGCCGAACTCTGCATCGGCTGCCACGGCGAGAACGGCATCTCGCAGATGGAGAATACGCCCTCCCTCGCCGCGCAGCCCGATCAGTTCATTCAATGGCAGTTGATCTTCTTCCGTGCCGGCACGCGCAAGAACGAGCAGATGCAGCCGATCGTCGAGCAACTCGACAATAATGACATCCGTAATCTCGGTGCCTATTTCGCCTCGTTGCAGCCGCCGGAGAAGAAGCCGGATGACAATCCTGATTTGTCGGCGAAGGGCAAGCAAGCGGCAGCAGGCCGCCGTTGCGCGTCATGTCATCTGGATAGTTATGCCGGCACCAAGGCGGTGTCGCGCATTGCAGGGCAGCGCGAGGATTATCTCCTGAAAGCGCTGCGCGATTACAAATCCGGCGCGCGTGCCGGTGGCGGCATGGCGGCGATGGCGGAGGTGGCCTATTCGCTGAGCGAGGAAGAGATCGAGGCGCTCGCGCATTATCTGGCGCATTTATGAGGCCGTAGCCCGGATGGAGCGAAGCGCAATCCGGGAACAGGCGTTTCAAAACGCTTGCCGGTCCCTGCATGACGCTTCGCTCTATGCAGGCTACAGGTCAGCCCACCCGCTGGTTCTCATACGTCTTCAGATGCGTATAGATCATCCGCATTCGTGGCACGGCGACCTTGGCGGCATCGGCACGGGCGATCATGTCGCCGGCGATCTGGTCGGCCTCGATCGCCGACTTGCCGAGAATGTCGCGATACATCGAGGCCGTTGCCTTCGAGCCCTCAGCCGTGAGCATGGCCTCGGTGCGCTCGATAAAAGCCGGGCGTGGCGTAAAGCCATTAGCGATCGCGACAGCCGCGCATTCATCACGCACGCCGAGAATGAAATCACGTCCGCCGGGGGCTGCGAGGATATCACCGATGGCGCCGCGCATGGATGAGGTCGCCCCCGCGATGCTGGCGAGGAAGACCCACTTTTCCCACATGTCGTGGATGATGGTCTCGGACGACGTGCCGCCGAAGTTGCCCGTCTTCATGATCGCATCGATCGCCTTGCTGCGCTCCGAGCTGCCGCCCTTGCGCTCGCCGAAGCTCAGCACCTGCAGCGGCGTCATCTGCACCACTTCCCGCTGCTCGTTCAGCGTGGCGGCGATCTGGCACTGGCCGCCCATCACGGCGTCGGCGCCGAAGATCGCCTCTAGCGTGTCGAGATGCTTCATGCCGTTGAGCAGCGGGATGATCGTGGTCTTGGGGCCAACGGCCGGCGCAAAGGATTTGATGGCGTCGTCGAGGTCGAAGGCCTTGCAGCTCAGCAGCACGACATCGAATGTCTCGGTGAGCGCATCAGCCTGCACGGTGGGCGGGTTCTTCAGCGTCACGTCGCCATGCGGGCTCTTGATGACAAGGCCGGCGCTGGCCAGTTCGGATGCGCGCTTGGGGCGCACGAGGAAGGTGATGTCGTTTCCGGCCTGCAATAGCCGGCCGCCGAAATAGCCGCCGATGGCGCCGGCGCCGACCACGAGAATACGCATGGGATGAGTCCACATTTGAGAGACGATCTGATGACCTCAGTATCGTCATTGCGAGCGCAGCGAAGCAATCCAGTTCTTTAGAAGCAAGGCTGGATTGCTTCGTCGCCAGGGCTCCTCGCAATGACGGGGCCTACCAATTCTCCCCGAACGGCCGAATTTCCATCTCGAACGTCCAGGCGCTGCGCGGCTGGCTGTAGAGCTGCCAGTAGGATTCAGCCACCGAAGCCGGTGGCATCAGAAGATCGGGATTATCGAGCGCATCCGGCCCCAGCGATTCCAGCCGGCGCTGGCGCACCCATTCGGTATCGACGCCGGAGTCGATAATCAGATGGGCCACATGGATGTTCTTCGGCCCGAGTTCGCGCGCCATGGCCTGTGCCACCGCGCGTAAGCCGAATTTGGCGGACGCAAAAGCCGCAAAACCGGAGCCGCCACGCAGGCTGGCGGTGGCGCCGGTGAAGAAGATGTTGCCCTGCCCGCGCGGCAGCATCAGGCGGGCCGCCTCGCGGCCGGCGAGGAAGCCGGAATAGCAGGCCATCTCCCACACCTTGCGAAACACCCGTTCGGTGGTGTCGAGGATCGGGAAATTGACATTGGCGCCGACATTGAAGATGCAGACCTCCAGCGGCGCATGGGCGTCGGCGTCGTTGAGGAAGGCGGTGATCTCGTCCTCCTTGCGCGCATCGAGCGAGCGCGCATGGATACTGCCGCCTGACGCCTCGATCTCGGCGACCAGCGGGGCGAGCTTGTCGCCATTGCGGCGGCCGGCGAAAACCGTGAAGCCCTCCGCAGCAAACTTCTTGGCGATTTCGGCACCGATGAAATCGCCGGCGCCGATCACAGCGACGGTGGCGTTGCGTTTGGTCATGATGCGATCATCTCCTCGACTTCGCGCAGCTGCTCCTTGCCGAAGAACATCTCCGTGCCGACGAAGAAGGTCGGCGAGCCGAAGGCGCCGCGCTCCACGGCCTCCTGCGTATTGGCGATCAGCTTCGCCTTCACCTCGGCCTCCTGCCCGCGCGCCAGCAGTTTTGCGCCGTCAAGGCCGGATGAATTGAGCGCGGCGATGGCGACTTCGAGATCGTCCATCTTCTTCGGCTCCACCCACATGTGATGGAAAGCCGCTTCGACATATTTTTCGAACACGCCGTCGAGCTGCGCGGCAATTGCCGTGCGCATCAGGTTCAGGGTGTTGACCGGGAAATGCGGATTCCACGCATAGGGCTTCACATTGAAGCGTTTCACAAAGCGCTCGGTTTCGAGCTGATGGAATTCGCGCTTGTTCTTCACGCCGGCATAGGTCTCGGCCGGGGAGCGGTTATTGGTGGCCTTGAAAATGCCGCCGAGCAGCACCGGGACATAGTCGAATGTCGCACCGGTCCGCGCCGTGATGGCGGGGATCGCCTCGTGGCTCAAAAAGGCATTGGGACTGCCGAAATCGAACAGGAATTGAACTGTGTGTGCCAATTGGCCCTCCCGGAGGTCACGGTCGGTCCGACCATCATTGTTCGCGAGTGTGGCGCGGCAGAGCTGCCGCGTCCACTCTTTTGATGATGGTCATCATATCGTGATGGCGGGCGGGCGCAATCAGATCAGGCGGGTGATGGTCTTCTTGCGCCAGACGAGGCGGTAATAGCTCGCCTGCAGCAGGAACATGGCGCAGAAAGTGATCGGCCACGCATACCAGACGCCGGTGACGCCGAAATGCCGGCTCAGCACGATGGCGCTCGGCACCTCGATCAGCGCGATCGCCAGCACCGAGAGCAGCGTCGGCATGAAGACCGTGCCGGAGGCGCGCATCATGCCGGAGAAAATGCCTGACATGCCGAATACGATGCTGCTCCACAGCACGATGTGCAGGAGATGCTGCGACAGGTCGAGCACGGCGGCGTCGATGATGAAGAAGCCCATCACCAGGCGCGAGAACAGATAGATCAGCGTGACCAGCCCGCCGGTGAGCACGAGATTCAGCACCAGTGCAGTTTTCACGATGGAGCCGAGCCGCGCGACATCGCCACGGCCGATGGCTTGCGCGCCGAAGACTGAAGCCGAGATGGCGATCGACATGGCCGGAAACTGCGCATAGCTGATCACCTGATTGACGGCGCCATAGGCTGCGGTGGCATCGGAACCGAAGCCGTTGACGATGCCGAGCAATGCGAGCTCGGCTACCGACATGGTGACGATCTGGATCGCCGTGGGAATGCCGAGCCGCAGGATGCGGCCGAGCAGCGACAGGTCCACATGCAGGTAGCGCAGCATGGCGCGGTCCGGCGCCAGCGGATGGTTGCGGCGGATCAGATGGAGCGACAGCCATGTCATGCCGACAGCGGTCGAGATCACGGAAGCAATCGCCGCGCTGGAGACGCCGAGCGGTGGCAGTCCGGTCCAGCCGAGGATCAGGGCCGGGGTAATGATCAGTCCGAGCACGGTGGAGATCGCCAACCCGATCAGCGGCGTCGTGGTGTCACCGACGCCGCGCATCAGGGATGTCGAGAGCAGGAAATAGAAAGTCAGCGGCATGCCCAGCATCATGATGCGGGCATAGTCTGTCGCCTGGTCGAGAATATTGGCCGGCGTTGCCAGCGCGGTCATCAGCTGGCGTGCGAACAATCCGCCGAGGATGGAGATCGCAAAGCCGATCACCAGCGTCGCCAGCAGCGCGGCTGCGGCGATCTCCTTCACCTTGTCGCGCTGTCCCGCTCCCCAGGCCTGGCCGATCAATATGCCGGCGCCGGTGCCGAGACCGATCACAAAGGCGACGAAGAAGAACATCAGCGGAAACACCGATGATGCCGCGGCCAGCGCATTCACGCCGATCATCTGGCCGAGATAGACATTGTTGATGGTGCCGAACAGCGATTGCAGGATGTTGCTCGCCATCATCGGTCCGACGAAGACGAGAAAGGCCTGCCACAGAGGTTTTTCCGCGGGCATCAGAGAGTCCTGAATGTGAGTATGCGGCGGCGCGCGTAAAGCGCGCCGCGTCGGGATGTCAGGCGTGATCGGTGAAAGCGAGCCTGATGATGTGGTCGCGGATATCGTCGGGCCATCCGGCAATCAGTTCGCCGAATTTGCGACGATCGGCGGCGAACAACGCGCGCGAGGCTTCCTCGAAATTCGGCAGGTTGCCCGCCATGGTAGACATGAAGTGATAGGCCGCATCACGCGCCTTGCTGGCACGATCCCGATCGCCATTGGCGCGACGGGCTTCATCGACCAGTTTTCGCAGCGCGACCGAAGCGCCGCCGGGTTGGGCGGCCAACCAATCCCAGTGCCGCGGCAGCAGCGTGATCTCACGGGCAACCACGCCAAGCTTGGGCCGGCCGCGGCCGCGCGGCTCGGCGGCGGTCTCCGGCTCGGCAGCCGTCGGCGGCTGCAGCCGGGCAACGATCTCCCGATGGCTGCCACGGAGATCCACGTCGATCGACTTGCCGGTGGCATTGTCGAAAATGATGACGGGATCGGCCATCACCCCAGTCGCAATCTTCACGGCCACCGCCACCTCGGCCAATGGCCCAGACGCCAACAGTTTCGGGCCGGCAAAAGCGGTATATGGAGCTGTCGTCGTTTCGGTCATCATGGGAATTGGCCAGTCAGGTCATCAGAGATGAATGCTAATTATACCCGGATAATATCTTCGTCAATATTACACGGGCAATAATTCTGCTCGGCTTAAGGCCAGGAAAAACGCATGCTTACGGTCCACCACCTCAACAACTCCCGCTCCCAGCGCGTGCTCTGGCTGCTCGAAGAGCTCGGCGTGCCCTATGAGATTGTCCGCTATCAGCGCCAGCCCAATATGCTGGCGCCGAAAGAGCTCCGCGCCATCCATCCGCTCGGCAAGTCACCGGTCATCACCGACAACGGCAACACCGTTGCCGAGTCCGGCGCCATCGTCGAATATCTCGTGAAGACCTATGGCAATGGCCGGCTGATCCCGCCGGACAATACGCCGGAGCGGCTGCGCTATACGTACTGGCTGCATTATGCCGAAGGTTCGGCGATGCCGCCGCTGCTGCTGAAATTGATCTTCGGCTTGCTGCCGAGGCGATCGCCCTTTTTCATGCGCCCCTTCGTTAATGCGATCTCGGCGAAGGTGCTGGCGACGATGGTAACGCCGCAGCTCAAGCAGCACATGGCTTTCTGGGAAGGCGAACTCGGTAAGAGTGAATGGTTCGCCGGCAATGACTTTACTGCCGCCGATATCCAGATGAGCTTTCCGCTCGAGGCAGGCAGCGCGCGTGGCGGGCTCGACCAGAACTATCCGAAAGCGATGGCATGGCTTGCGAAGATTCATGCACGGCCCGCCTATCAGCGTGCGCTGGAAGTCGGCGGGCCGTATGAGATCGGGAAGTAACGGCGCTTAATGCGTCAGATACGGACAGCCACCTTCCGCCATCGGGCGGAACGCCTCGTCGCCTGGAATCGTCGCTACGGTTTCATACAAATCCCATGGCTGCTTCGACTCGGTCGGCTTCTTGATGCGCATCAGATACATGTCATGCACCATGCGGCCGTCCTCGCGGACCTTGCCGCCTTGCGCGAAGAAGTCATTGACCGGATTGGCGCGCATCCAGGCCATCACCTTCTCGGTGTCGGTGCTCTTCGTCGCCGCTACTGCCTTGAAATAGTGGCGCAGCGATGAGTTCACGCCGGCCTGATAGGCGGTCGGCATCGCGCCATGGCGCTTGTAGAATTCCTGGCTGAACGCGCGGGTCTCCGGCGTGCGGTCCCAATAGAATGAGTCGGTGAACATCAGGTCATGCGCATTGGCGAGGCCCATGGCATGCACGTCGGTGAGCGTCACCTGCAGCGCGACCACCTGCATGCTGCTCTGGATGTTGAACTCGCTGGCCTGGTTCACGGCCGTCGAGAAGTCCGAGCCCGCATTGGCGAGCCCCAGCACCTTTGCGCCCGATGACTGTGCCTGCAGCAGGAAGGACGAGAAGTCAGCGGTC
The DNA here is from genome assembly GCA_943372615.1 of Bradyrhizobium ivorense. GTDB lineage: Bacteria > Pseudomonadota > Alphaproteobacteria > Rhizobiales > Xanthobacteraceae > Tardiphaga > Tardiphaga ivorense_A. Next base: position 25,889 of record CALRZK010000001.1, read on the forward strand.
GAGAATGGATGCCGGACCGAACCGACCACCTTGCCGCCGGCCGCCGTGACGGCATGCGATGCATCGCGTTCGAGAGCCTGGCCGAAGGCATAGTCCGCCGTCAGGAAGAACCAGCTATCGCCACCGCGTTTGACGATGGCCTTGCCGGTGCCATTGGCGGCCGCATAGGTGTCGTAGGTCCACTGCACCGAGGTCGGCGAACACTGCTTGCCGGTGATGTCGGATGAACCGGCGCCGGAGATCAGAAAGATCTTCTTGCGCTCGCGGGTGAGGTTCTGCACCGCCAGCGCCACGGCGGAGTTCACGCCTTCGGCCACCACATCGATCTGCTTGTTATCGATCCAGTCACGCACGATCGCGGTGGCCACATCCGGCTTGTTCTGGTGATCGCCGGAAATGATCTCGATCTTGCGGCCGTTGACGCTGCCGCCGATCTCTTCGGCTGCCATCTGCGCCGCGATCACCGAGCCCTTGCCATTGCCATCGGCATATTGCCCGCTCATATCGGTGATGATGCCGACGCGCAGCGTGCCATCCTCGGCATGAAGCGCAGCAGTCGAACACATCAGCAGCACGCCGGCCGCAACGGCTCTTACGAAATTCAAAGTCACGTAGTTTTCTCCCTTGGACGCCCCTGTTGCGAGGCTGACACGGGCGCATGAAAGCGCCGCGCCATGAGGGAGGTTGCCGGGGGTGCGACATTTTGGCAATGCGTGAAGCTACCCGTGAGAGCCTCGCTGCCATGCGGACACATGCGCTGTGTCGCCCTTTAGTTGCCGATGGCCGCATTGCCACGCGTGCGTGGGTCTGGCGCACCGAGTAGGCCCTCCGCTGTGACCAGAATGGAGTTGGCCGATGTCTGTCCCATCGGCTTCACGATCTTGTGTCCCATCGATCGCAAGCCATCGAGTGCGGTTTCAGACCAACCGTTTTCGATCCGCACCTCGTCGGGCAGCCATTGATGATGCAGCCTCGGTGCCGATACCGCGGACATCACGTCCATCTTGTAGTCGATGACATTGACGATGACCTGCAACGTCGTCGAGATGATGCGACTGCCGCCAGGCGAGCCCGTCACCAGCACCGGCTTGCCGTCCTTCAGCACGATGGTCGGCGTCATCGACGACAGCGGGCGTTTGCCGGGACCGGGCAGATTGGCCTCGTAACCAACAAGGCCATAGGCATTGGATGCGCCGGGCGATGCGGTGAAATCGTCGAGTTCGTTGTTGAGCAGCACACCGGTCCCTTCGGGCACGAGGCCCATGCCATAGCTGAAATTCAGCGTATAGGTGTTGCTCACCGCATTGCCGGCACTGTCGACGACGGAATAATGCGTCGTGTTCTGACCTTCGCGCGGCGGCTTTGGCGTCAGCGCATCACTCCAGGGTGTCGCACGCTTGGGATCAATGCTGGCGCGTTGCTTGGCGGCATAGTCTTTCGAGATCAGTGTCGCGATCGGTGCATTCACGAAAGCGGGATCGCCGAGATAGCGCGCGCGATCGGCATAAGCGCGCTTCATCGCCTCGATCAGCAGATGCAGCGATGGTGCCGAGCCCTGTTGCATGTCGGCAAGCGGGAAACCTTCGAGAATGTTGAGCGTCTCCAGCAGCACGGTGCCGCCGGAAGACGGCAGCGGCATCGAGACGATGTCATAGCCGCGATAATTGCCGCGCACGGGTTCGCGGGTCACAGGCTGATAAGTCTTGAGATCGTCCAGCGTGAAGATGCCGCCGGCATCACTGATGCCTTTGACGAGCTTTTCGGCAACCGGCCCTTCATAGAAGCCGCGCGGCCCCTGCTGCGCGATGGCCATCAGCGTATCGGCGAGATCGGTCTGAATGAGCTTGTCGCCATCGCGCAGCGATGTGCCGTCGGGGCGCGAAAAGATCGGCTTGCTCGATGGCCAGCGTGCCAGACGGCGATGCCAGTCCGGCAATGTATCGGCGCCATCGTCGCTCAACACAAAACCGTCACGTGCCAGCGCGATGGCCGGCTGCAGCACATCGGACAGTGTGAATTTGCCCGAGCCATATTTCTCCAGCGCGAGCGCAAGTCCTGCCACTGTGCCGGGCACGCCGATGCCCAGCGCACTGTCGCGCGATTTCGTGATGTCCGGCTTGCCGTCGCTGCCGAGAAACATGTCGCGGGTCGCCTTGCCGGGCGCCGTCTCGCGATAGTCGATGGTGGTGCTCTCGCCTTTGGCGGTGTGGATCACCATGAAGCCGCCGCCACCGATATTTCCGGCACGCGGATAAGTCACCGCCATGGCAAAGCCGGTGGCCACCGCGGCATCCACCGCATTGCCGCCCCGTGCCATCACATCGGCGCCAACCTGCGCGGACAAGCGCTCTTGGGCCACCACCATGCCATGCTTGGCGGTGATCGGCTTGAGTGTGCCCAACGGTGCGGGAGTATAGTTATCACGCAATTGCTGCGCGTTTGTCGGCTCGGCCGATACCAATATTACTGCGAGTGCTGCGGCGCATGCACAACGCAGGAAAGTAAAACAGGTCATCGATTGCTCCGGCTGAGCCGCGGTCACGATCGTTTAACCGCCACGCATGCTATATGGATTGAGAATCGTCATCCACAACACGCGGTTCTTCGAGGAGAACATTCCATGGCGGTCGTCGCCGCATCTTCTCACGTCGCGGCCATTCCGACGACCTATCCGCCGCGTCGCTCGGTGGTCAGCTGGATGTTCTTCGATTGGGCCGCGCAGCCCTATTTCAGCCTGATCACAACTTTCGTGTTCGCGCCCTATTTCGCGACGCGTGTTGCGGCTGATCCGGCGACGGGACAATCGCTGTGGGGCTTCGCGACTGCGAGCGCCGGGCTGATCATTGCATTGATGTCGCCGGTGCTTGGCGCAATCGCTGATGCGAGTGGACGTCGCAAACCGTGGATCGCGAGCTTCGGTGCGATCTTCGTCATCGGCGCCTGCCTGATGTGGATCGGCAAGCCCGGCGATCCCGCGCTGATCCTGCCATTGCTGATCGCTTACGGCTTCGCCACCGTAGGTGTCGAATTCGCAACCGTCTTCAACAATGCGATGATGCCGACCTTGGTGCCGCCGGACAAAATCGGGCGGCTCTCGGGCTCCGGCTGGGCGCTGGGTTATGTCGGCGGCATTCTCAGCCTGATCGTCGTG
>CALRZK010000002.1:0-21560 GCA_943372615.1 Bradyrhizobium ivorense
AAGGAGCCCGGCCGTCGCGAGATGGGCCGTGAGGCCTTCCTTGAGCGCGTCTGGAAGTGGAAGGCCGAAAGCGGCGGCACCATCGTCAATCAGCTCAAGCGCCTCGGCGCGTCCTGCGACTGGTCGCGCGAGCGTTTTACGATGGACGAGGGCCTGTCCGAGGCCGTCATCAAGGTGTTCGTCCAGCTGTATCGCGAAGGCCTGATCTACAAGGACAAGCGCCTGGTCAACTGGGACCCGAAGCTTTTGACCGCGATCTCCGATCTCGAAGTCGTGCAGGTCGAGGTCAAGGGCAATCTCTGGCATCTGCGCTATCCCATCGAAGGCAAGACCTTCAATCCCGAAGACCCGTCGAGCTTTATCGTTGTCGCCACCACGCGCCCGGAAACGATGCTGGGCGATAGCGGCGTTGCCGTGAATCCGGAAGACGAGCGCTATACGCATCTGATCGGCAAGAATGTCGTGCTGCCGCTGGTCGGCCGCCTGATCCCGATTGTCGGCGATGAATATTCCGATCCCGAGAAGGGCTCGGGCGCGGTGAAGATCACGCCTGCGCATGACTTCAACGATTTCGAAGTCGGCAATCGCCACGGCCTCGCACGCATCAGCATTCTCGACATCGAAGGCAAGCTCGCACTGGCCGACAACGAGGATTATGCGCGCGGTCTGCCGGAAGGATCGTCGCAGCTCATCGAGGAATTGCACGGCATGGAGCGCTTCGCCGCGCGAAAAGCGATCGTGCAGCGGCTCGACGATTTCGGCTTCCTCGAAAAGATCGAGCCGAATGTGCACATGGTCCCGCATGGCGACCGCTCGAATGTCGTCATCGAGCCGTTCCTCACCGACCAGTGGTATGTCGACGCCAAGACCATGGCGCAGCCGGCCATCGCCGCCGTGCGCACCGGTGCGACCGAGTTTGTGCCCAAGAACTGGGAAAAGACCTATTACGAATGGATGGAGAACATCCAGCCCTGGTGCATCTCGCGCCAGCTCTGGTGGGGCCACCAGATCCCGGCCTGGTATGGCCCGGATGGCAAGGTGTTCGTCGCCGAGACCGAGGACGAGGCCGTCGGCCACGCGCTCGGCTATTATGTCGAGCAGGAACACATCACCGCGGAGCAAGGCCGCGAGATGGCGCTGGATCCCGCCAAGCGCGAAGGCTTCATCACGCGCGATGAAGACGTGCTCGACACCTGGTTCTCGTCGGCGCTGTGGCCGTTCTCGACGCTCGGCTGGCCGCAGACCGATGTCGATGTGAATCGCTACTACCCGACCAATGTCCTCGTCACTGGTTTCGACATCATCTTCTTCTGGGTCGCCCGCATGATGATGATGGGCATGCACTTCAAGAAGGACGTTCCGTTCCCGACGGTCTACATCCACGCCCTCGTCCGCGACGAGAAGGGCGCCAAGATGTCGAAGTCGAAGGGCAACGTCATCGATCCGCTCAACCTGATCGACCAGTTCGGTGCGGATGCACTGCGCTTCACGCTGGCCGCCATGGCCGCGCAGGGCCGCGACATCAAGCTCGCGACCTCGCGCGTCGAAGGCTACCGCAACTTTGCGACCAAGCTCTGGAATGCCAGCCGCTTCGCCGAGATGAACGAGTGCGTGCTGCCGGCCGGATTCGATCCGACCACGGCGAAGGAAGTGCTCAATCGCTGGATCGCGCATGAAACCGTGAAGGCCACGCGCGAAGTCACCGAAGCGATCGAAGCCTATCGCTTCAACGATGCCGCAGGTGCTGCCTATCGCTTCGTCTGGAACGTGTATTGCGACTGGTATCTCGAACTCGCCAAGCCCTTCATGATGGGCGAGGACGGTGCAGCCAAGACCGAGACCCGCGCGATGGTGGCCTGGGCGCGCGATGAGATTCTCAAACTGCTGCATCCGTTCATGCCCTTCATCACCGAAGAGCTGTGGGCCGTGACCGCCCAGCGCGACGGCCTGCTGGCGCTGGCGCCATGGTCGCGCAAGACGACCGGCATCACGCGTGAGCAGGAAGCGTTGATCGTCGCCACCGCCGCGAGCGATCCGATCGTCGCGCCGATCCTGTTGGCCGATTCCACACCGGCGTCGGAGGATTTCACGGACGATGCGGCCGAGGCCGAAATCGGCTGGGTGGTCGATCTCATCACCGCCGTGCGCTCGCTGCGCGCGGAGATGAATATCGTGCCCGCAACGCTGACGCCGCTGGTGCTGGTCGCGGCGTCTGCCGACATGCAGGCGAGGGCGCAGCGCTGGAGCGATGTCATCAAGCGCCTCGCACGCATCGACAATATCACCTTCGCCGACAAGGCTCCGGAAGGCACCGTGCAGCTTATCGTCCGCGGTGAAGTCGCCGGCCTGCCGCTGAAGGGCCTGATCGATGTCGCCGCCGAACAGGCACGGCTGGAGAAGGAGCTCGCCAAGGCCGAAGGCGATATCAAGCGCGCGGATGCAAAGCTGTCGAACGAGAAGTTCGTGGCGAATGCGGCGGAAGAGGTTGTCGAGGAAGAACGCGAGAAGCGTGCTGCAGCCGAAGGCCGCAAGGCCAAGGTGCTGGAAGCGCTGGAGCGGCTGAAGACGATGAGCTGATTGTAGGGTGGGCAAAGCGTAGCGTGCCCACCTTCACCAGCTGTGCACTTGAAGGTGGGCACGGCGCTTCGCGCCTTTGCCCACCCTACAGTTTCGCAAACGGCTTGCTCACATACTTCGACCCGCGCACGCCATAGCGCCACGGCAGATCCACTGCCTTGCTGATCCCGATACGGATGCCGGCCACCACATCCGGCACCTCCGTCCGCGCAAATAGCTCGATCGGCGGCTTGTCCAGCGCCAGCCCGTTATGGGCGAGGCCGATGCCCAGCGCCTGGCAGAGCCGGCCGGGGCCGGAACACAGTATCCGCTCATCCTCCAGTCCGCGCCGGGCCCGCATTTCCCCCAGCCCGAATGTCGGCTGCAGCGCGCGGATCAGCACTGCACTGGCCGAGCCTTCGCCCTCGCAGACCGCATTCACGCAAAACACCTGATGAATGCGGTAGACATAGGCAAAGCCCGCCGGGCCGAACATGATCCGGTTGCGCGGCGTCGGCCCGTTGAAGGAATGCGCGGCGGGGTCGGTGTGATGATAGACCTCGACCTCCACGATCATCCCGCCGACGCCATCCACCAGCAAAGTCGCGCCGATCAGGTCGGGCGCCACATCATGGACACTGCGATCGAAGAATTTACGATTCAGTGCTTTGCCGAGTTTGTGGGTGGTTTGGTCAGGTTTTCGGGCCATTCTCACACGATATGCTGGGATGCAGTGGCGGGCTTGATCCAGGCGGGTTGCGAGCGGGCGCCCGGCGGATTACCTAGAGCGTTGCACAGAACGGACAATTCATGGTCACCGTCCTCGATACCGTATCATCGTCGCAAATCCGCCCGCGTCACCCTGAAAAGGTGAATCGTCCGGATAATTTTTCGCCGCAGAAGCCGGACTGGATCCGCGTGCGTGCGCCGACCAGCCGTGGCTATGGCGACACCCGCAAGATCGTCAAGGAGAACGGCCTCGTCACCGTGTGCGAGGAAGCCGGCTGCCCGAATATCGGCGAATGCTGGCAGAAGAAGCACGCCACCTTCATGATCATGGGTGACACCTGCACCCGCGCCTGTGCGTTCTGCAACGTCAAGACCGGCATGCCGAATGCGCTCGATGCCAACGAGCCCGCCCATGTGGCCGAGGCTGTTCGCAAGCTCGGGCTCGAACACGTGGTCATCACCTCGGTGGACCGCGACGATCTCAAGGATGGTGGCGCCGATCATTTCGCGCAGGTCATCCGCGCCATTCGTGCGGCGTGCCCGACCACGACCATCGAAATCCTGACGCCCGATTTCCTGCGCAAGCCGGGTGCGCTCGAAGTTGTCGTTGCGGCAAAACCCGACGTGTTCAACCACAATCTCGAAACCGTGCCGTCGCGCTATCTCACGGTTCGTCCCGGCGCGCGCTACTTCCATTCGCTGCGCCTGCTGCAGCGGGTGAAGGAGATCGACCCCACCATCTTCACCAAATCCGGCATCATGGTCGGCCTCGGCGAGGAGCGGCCCGAAGTGCTGCAGGTGATGGACGACATGCGTTCGGCCGAGATCGACTTCCTCACCATCGGGCAATATCTGCAGCCGACGCGCAAGCATCACGTGGTGTCGCGCTATGTCACGCCGGATGAGTTCAAGGGCTATGAGAAGGTCGCCTACACCAAGGGTTTTCTGATGGTGTCGGCGTCGCCGCTGACGCGCTCGTCGCATCATGCCGGCGAGGATTTTGCCAAGCTGAAGGCAGCGCGCGAAGCCATCGCCCGCTGATTGATCGATGCCGAGATTTGCCAACAAGCGCCGCGTGCGCCACAGCGCACCGCAGATGTTCGACCTGGTGGCCGATGTCGAGCGCTATCCGGAATTCGTGCCGCTCTGCAAGGCACTGAAAGTGCGCCAGCGCACGCAGAATGACGACGGGACTGAGGTGATCGTTGCCGACATGACCGTGTCGTTCAAGCTGGTGCAGGAGAGTTTTACGAGCAAGGTCACGCTCGATCGCGCCAACCTGAAGATCCTGGTCGAATATCTGCGCGGCCCGTTCAGCAATCTCGAAAATCGCTGGACGTTCGAGCCGAAGAGCGAAACCGACTGCGATGTCGGCTTCTTCATCAATTACGAATTCAAGAGCCGCATGCTGGCGCTGCTGATGGGCTCCATGTTCGACGCGGCATTCCAGAGGTTTGCTGCGGCGTTCGAGAAGCGCGCGGATGAAGTGTATAGAGCGCGCATCTCGTAGCCCGCATGGAGCGGAGCGTCATGCGGGGATGTCGAGTTAGTTGAAGCGCCGGTCCCCGGATTGCGCTGCGCTCCATCCGGGCTACGACTACTCCGCTTTCGGCTTCGGCTTCACGGCCTTCTTAACCGGCCGCGTTGCCGCCTTGCGCCGCGGCGATCGCGCCACGCGCGCGCTGCTGGCCAAAGCCCGCTTCTTCGCCGGCGCCTGCGGCCCGCGCGCCAATTCCATCAGCATGCGCAGCGCTTCCAGCACCGAGCGCTGGCGCACGGCACTCCGGCCGATCGCACCGAACCGGAATTCCTTATCGACGATCCGCCCGTCACGCGCGGCCACGGCAAAATGCACAAGGCCAACCGGCTTGCCGGGTGTTGCGCCGCCGGGGCCGGCGATGCCGGTGATCGATACCGCGAGATCGACATCCGCTTCTTCCAGCGCACCGACCGCCATCTGGATCGCGGTCTCCTTGCTGACCGCGCCAAAACTCTCCAGCGTCGTCGCCTTCACACCGAGCATTTTTCGCTTGGCGTCATTGGAGTAAGTGACAAAGCCGCGATCAATCACATCGGACGAGCCGGGGATTTCCGTGAGTGCGCCGGCGACGAGGCCGCCGGTGCAGGACTCCGCTGTGGCAATGGTCAGCTTGCGGCTGCGGCAAAGATCGAGCAGCGCGCGGGAGAGGGCTCGTGCGTCGCTGCCAGCCATGTCAGTCCACCCAGGGTAAGCGAATGGTGGCAGCAGCAGTTGCTGCAATGCCTTCTTCACGGCCGGTGAAGCCGAGACGCTCGCTGGTGGTCGCCTTCACCGCCACGCGCGACACCGGCACGCCGGAAATCTCGCTGATACGCGTGCGCATGGCATCGCGCAGCGGGCCGATCTTCGGCCGTTCGCAGATCAGCGTCACTTCGAGATTGGCGATCTTGCCGCCACGCGCGGTGACGCGGCCGACGGCGTATTCGAGAAACTTGTCGGAGGCCGCGCCCTTCCATTTGTCGTCGCTCGGCGGGAAGTGCGAACCGATATCGCCATCGGCCAGCGCGCCCAGGATCGCATCTACCAGCGCATGCAGGCCGACATCGCCGTCCGAATGCGCCAGGAAGCCGCGCGTATGCGGCACGCGCACGCCGCAGATCATCAGGTGATCGCCATCGCCGAAGGCGTGGACATCATAGCCCGTGCCCATGCGGATATCGCCGAGGGATGCGGCGAGGCGGGCTTCTTCGCGGGAAAAATCTTCGGGAGTCGTCAGCTTCATATTTGCAGGATCGCCTTCAAAGGTTGCGACCGTCAATCCCGCCCATTCGGCGAGCGCGGCATCGTCGGTGAAATCGTCACGTCCCTCGGCTGCAGCACGACGATGCGCTGCGAGGATGACATCGAAACGAAAGGCCTGTGGCGTCTGTGCGATGCGCAGTTTTGCGCGCTCAGGTGTGGCCTCGACATGACCTTCGCCGTTGACGACCTTGATTGTATCGACGACTGGCGCCGTCGGCACTGCCGCGCCGGTGATCTGTGCAGCGGCGATGGCGCGCTCGATCACGGCGGGAGACACGAAGGGGCGGGCGGCGTCGTGAATCAGCACGATGTCCGGCGCCTGATCGGCCAGCGCCTCCAGCCCGGCATGCACCGAGGCCTGGCGAGTCGCGCCGCCATTGGCGGGAGCCTGATACCGCAGCCCCGTCACCGCCTCATTGAACAAGGCGACGTCGTCGGGATTGGTGATCGGCTGCACAGCGAATACGTCTGGGTGCGCGCAAAACGGCTCCATGGCACGCGCAATCACCGGACGGCCGCCGATGGTGCGATATTGCTTGGGGCCACCGCCTCCGGCGCGCAGGCCGCGCCCGGCGGCAACGATGATGGCGGCGGTTTTCGGTGAATTTGTCATCAGGGTCAGTTGATTAAGGGGTAAGCGTTATGGCCACAGCCCTTAGCACGGCCGCGCCGAAAAACAGTAGGTTTGCGTGTGCTTGATGCATAAACGTGCATTGCTGCACTGCACTTGCAAAGTTGTTGGCTTTGGCTAATGTGTAGGCATGACAATTGACTGCCCAACAAATGTGCGCATACTGCGTTCGGTCGCCGCAACGATGCGGAGACGAGCACAATGAGCAAGTCTGTGAACCCGGACGCATCATACAGCAAGACGTTGAAGATTGGTGACGTTGAAATCGCCAACAGGGTCGTGCTCGCGCCGATGTCGGGCATTACCGACGCCCCGTTCCGCCGCCTGACCGCTGAGCTCGGCGCCGGCCTCGTCGTCTCCGAAATGACCGCCAGCGACGACCTTGTGAACGGCCGCCCGATGTCAGTGCTGCGTTGTGAGGCCACCGGGATCGGCCCGCATGTGGTGCAGCTGGCCGGCTGCGAAGCTCACTGGATGGCCGAAGGCGCGCGCATCGCCGAAGGCGGCGGCGCCGATATCATCGACATCAATATGGGCTGCCCGGCGCGGCATGTGACCGGCGGCCAGTCCGGCTCGGCGCTGATGCGCGATCTCGACCACGCGCTGACGTTGATCGAAGCCACGATCTCTGCGGTGAAAGTCCCGGTGACGCTGAAGATGCGGCTCGGCTGGGACGATCGCACGATGAATGCGCCCGAACTCGCGCGTCGCGCGGAGGAGGCGGGTGTGCAGCTCATCACCGTGCATGGCCGCACGCGCTGCCAATTCTACAAGGGCGACGCCAATTGGGACGCCGTGCGGCCTGTGAAAGCCGTGGTGAGCATCCCCGTCGTCGTCAATGGGGACATCACCTCCTACGACAAGGCTGTCAGCGCGCTCGAAGCCTCCGGCGCCGATGCCGTGATGGTCGGGCGTGGTGCTTATGGGCAGCCGTGGCTGCCTGGGCAGATCGGTCGTCAGCTTGCAACCGGCATTGCCGAAGCTGCGCCGACGCTGGAGCAGCAGCTCGCTTATATCGTCGCGCTCTATGATCACGTCTGCCGTCATTACGGCCTGCGCGTCGGTCTGCGCCACGCGCGAAAACATCTCGGCTGGGCGCTCGATACGGCCGCCGCCACGAGCAGCGCGCCGGCTGAGAAGCTAAAAGCCTGGCGCGGCAAAATTCTCACCTCCGAAGATCCGTCAGGCGTGCATCGCGCCTTGAACGAAGCCTTCGACGACTTTGCATGGAGTGCAGCCGCATGAGCGCCGCAGAATATCGCCGGCCAGCCCCGGCAGACAGCGAGGCCATCCTCAACGCGCTGCCGCATCCGATCATCGTGATCGCGCCCGATGGCAAGATCGTCGATGCCAATATGGCCGCGGAATCCTTCTTCGACATTTCCGCTCAGTTTTTGCGCCGGCAGTCGCTGAAGGAACTGGTGCCGTTCGGCAGTCCGCTGCTGGCGCTGATCGATCAGGTGCGCGCCGCCAATTCGCCGGTGAATGAGTACAAGGTCGATCTTGGCACGCCGCGCATCGGCGGTGATCGCCAGGTCGACCTGCATGTGGCGCCACTCACCGAGCGTCCCGGCCATATCGTCGTGATGCTGCAGGAGCGCACCATCGCCGACAAGATGGACCGCCAGCTCACCCACCGCAGTGCTGCGCGATCGGTGACGGCGCTGGCTGCGATGCTGGCCCATGAGATCAAGAACCCGCTGTCCGGCATCCGCGGCGCGGCACAGCTACTGGAACAGCAGGCTTCCGCCGAAGATCGCATGCTGACCCGTCTGATCACCGATGAGGCCGACCGCATCGTCACGCTGGTCGATCGTATGGAAGTATTCGGCGACGAACGCCCGGTGGCGCGTGGCCCGGTGAACATCCATTCGGTGCTCGATCACGTGAAGCGTCTCGCGCAATCCGGCTTCGCGCGAAACATTCGTTTCATCGAGGATTACGACCCCTCATTGCCGCCGGTGCTGGCCAATCAGGATCAGCTCATTCAGGTTTTCCTCAATCTGGTGAAGAACGCGGCCGAGGCCATCGTCGATCTCGGCTCCGATGGCGAGATCCAGCTCACCACCGCCTTCCGCCCGGGCGTCCGCCTGTCGGTGCCCGGCAAGAAGTCGCGTGTGTCGCTGCCGCTGGAATTCTGCGTCAAGGACAACGGCCCCGGTGTTCCCGAAGACCTGCTGCCGAATCTGTTCGACCCCTTTGTGACCACCAAGCCGACCGGAAGCGGCCTGGGTCTTGCATTGGTTGCGAAGATCATCGGCGATCACGGCGGGATCATCGAGTGTGAATCCCAACCCCGCAAGACGACCTTCCGCGTGCTGTTGCCGATGTTCAATCCAGCGAAGACCATTGATCCGAGCAGTGACGATGCGAGCGCATCGTCCGGCTCGCAGACTTAAGTAGAGGACTGACGATGCCTGCAGGAAGTATTCTGGTTGCGGATGACGATACGGCGATCCGCACGGTCCTCAATCAGGCGCTGTCACGCGCGGGATACGAGGTGCGCCTCACCGGCAATGCCGCCACACTGTGGCGCTGGGTGAGCCAGGGCGAGGGCGATCTCGTCATCACCGACGTGGTGATGCCCGACGAGAACGCATTCGATCTGTTGCCGCGCATCAAGAAGATGCGGCCCAATCTGCCGGTCATCGTGATGAGTGCGCAGAACACCTTCATGACCGCGATCCGCGCGTCGGAGAAGGGGGCGTATGAGTATCTGCCAAAGCCGTTCGATCTCAAGGAGCTGATCGCCATCGTCGGCCGCGCGCTGGCGGAGCCGAAGGAGCGCGTCGCCAGCAATGACGACGACGGCGAATTCGATTCAATCCCGCTGGTCGGCCGTTCGCCGGCCATGCAGGAAATCTACCGCGTCCTCGCCCGCCTGATGCAGACCGACCTCACGGTCATGATTTCCGGCGAGAGTGGCACCGGCAAGGAACTGGTCGCCCGCGCGCTGCACGACTACGGCAAGCGCCGCAACGGCCCGTTCGTCGCGGTGAACATGGCGGCGATCCCGCGCGATCTCATCGAGTCCGAATTGTTCGGCCATGAGCGCGGTGCGTTCACCGGCGCCAATGCCCGCGCCACCGGCCGCTTCGAACAGGCCGAAGGCGGCACGCTGTTTCTCGACGAAATCGGCGACATGCCGATGGAAGCGCAGACGCGTCTGCTCCGCGTGCTGCAGCAGGGCGAATACACCACGGTCGGCGGTCGCACGCCGATCAAGACCGACGTCCGCATCGTCGCTGCGTCGAACAAGGATCTGCGCATCCTGATCCAGCAGGGCCTGTTCCGCGAAGACCTGTTCTTCCGCCTGAACGTCGTGCCGCTGCGCCTGCCGCCGCTGCGCGAGCGCATCGAGGATCTGCCCGACCTGATCCGCCACTTCTTCGCGCTGGCCGAGAAGGACGGCCTGCCGCCGAAGAAGCTCGACGCGCTGGCGCTCGAGCGCATGAAGCAGCATCGCTGGCCGGGCAATGTCCGCGAGCTCGAAAACCTCGCCCGCCGTCTGGCCGCGCTCTATCCGCAGGACGTCATCACCGGTCCGGTGATCGACGGCGAACTGGCGCCGCCCGCTGTGGTCTCGGGTGGTAACGCGCCGACCACCGTGGATAATCTGGGTGGGGCCGTGGAGGTCTATCTGTCCTCGCACTTCTCCAGCTTCCCGAACGGCGTGCCGCCGCCGGGCCTCTATCACCGCATCCTGCGCGAGATCGAGGTGCCGCTGCTCACCGCCGCGCTGGCTGCGACCCGGGGCAACCAGATCCGCGCCGCCGATCTCCTCGGCCTCAACCGCAACACGCTGCGGAAGAAGATTCGGGATTTGGATATCCAGGTGTACCGAACGGGCGGCTAAAAACTGTAGGGTGGGCAAAGGAGCGAAGCGACGTGCCCACCTTCACGTGCGCGGCTGGTGGAGGTGGGCACGCTTCGCTTTGCCCACCCTACAGGTGTAGACGGCATTGTCCGCGGCACTTGCGAAATTCCCCAGAAGGAATAGTATTCCTTTATGGGATGGTCGGTCGAATACACTGACGAATTTGGCGCTTGGTGGGACGTCCTCGCCGAGTCCGAGCAGATCAGCATCGATGCGCATGTCCGCAAACTGGAAACGAGCGGTCCTCATCTGCGGTTTCCCTATTCGAGCGGCATTAGCGGATCGCGTCATTCCCATATGCGAGAGTTGCGCGTGCAGAGCGGCGGCAAGCCACTTCGCGTGTTCTACGCCTTCGACCCGCGTCGTTCGGCGATCCTGCTGATCGGCGGCGACAAAACGGGCGACGAGCGCTTTTACGACCGGATGATCCCGTTGGCGGATGCACTCTATGACGACCATCTGATCGAGTTGGAGAAGGAGAAAGACGATGGCCGGTAGGCATTCCTTCGCAGAGCTTCGTGCCCGTATGACGCCGGAAGCGCGCGAGGCAGCGGAGGCCGCGGCGGCGGAGCTCGATGTCGAGATGAATCTCGCCGACGTACGGCGGGCGATGAAACTGTCTCAGGAAGAGATCGGTCAGACCCTCCAGATCAACCAGGGCTCGGTCGCCAAGATCGAGAAGCGGACGGACATGTATGTCAGCACCCTGCGTCGCTTCATCGAGGCGATGGGTGGTGAATTGGAGATTGTCGCTCGTTTTCCCGATCACGCGGTCAAAATCAGGAATTTCTCAGACCTGTCCGACAAAGCGCAGGTCTGATTGAGACGCCCGATCAATCTCATTCCTGATATTTTACCGATCAAACGGTGAAATTGGGCGACTTGCGCAATCCGCGGCTGTTCTACGCCGCGGATTTGTCGTAATTGAGCAACATTGTTGTAGGATTGCATCAGTGCGCGGCAGGTAAACACCCAGTCCGCGAAGCGACACGCTCAGCGAAAATCCCCGGAATGACGAACGCAGAGACGTCGGCACCAGTTTTTGAACCGTCGGTATTCGAGTCGCGCAACCCCATGCGGCGGCTGTTTGTACCCGTGGCCGTGGGTATGGCGCTGCTGTCGGCGTGCCTCACCTTCCTCGTCCTCAATGGCCTGACGCCGCTCGCGCCCACCCATCTCGTGGTCGTCTCCTTCCTTCTGATCAACGCCGCCACGGTTCTCTTGCTGGTGCTGATCATCGCCCGCGAGATCTGGAAGGTCGTGCAGGCGCGGCGCCGGGGCAGGGCGGCGGCGCGGCTGCATGTGCAGGTGGTCAGCCTGTTCTCGGTCATCGCGGTGCTGCCGGCGGTGCTGGTCTCCATTGTCGCCAATGTGACCCTCGATCGCGGTCTCGACCGTCTGTTTTCCGGCCCGACCAAGGCGGTGATCGGCAATTCCATGACGGTGGCGCGCGCTTATGTGAACGAGCATGCGCAGCTGATCGGCGGCGACATCCTCGGCATGGCCGACGATCTCGCCCGCATCCAGCCGCTGTTCTATCAGGACCGCGGCACGTTCCGCTCGCTGATGCTGGCCAATGCCAAGGCCCGCAACCTGCCGGGCGCGATGCTGATCGACAAGGACCGCAATGTCATCGAGCCCGATCAGCCGGGCGTGAAGCCGGAATTCGAGCCGCCGCCGGCAGACTTCCTCGTCAATGTCGGCAATGCCGAGCCGGCGATCACCATCATTCCTGATGGCAACTATGTGGCTGCGGTGATCAAGCTGCGGGTGTTCGACAATCTGTATCTCTATGTCGCGCGAAAACTCGATCCGCGGGTCGTCGCGCAGATGGCGCAGACGCAGGCCAGCGTCGCCGACTACACCGAGCTGGAATCCCGCCGCCTCGGCATCCAGATCGCCTTCGGTCTGATGTTCACGGTCATCGCGCTGACGGTCCTGATGTCCGCCGTGCTGATCGGCCTCAACTTCTCCAATTGGCTGGTGGCGCCGATCCGCCGCCTCGTCAGCGCGGCCAATATGGTCTCGACCGGTGACCTTCATGTGCAGGTGCCGGTGATCCAGTCGGAAGGCGATCTCGCCCATCTCGGCGAGACTTTTAACAAGATGACCTCGGAGCTGCGCACCCAGCGCGACGAGCTGGTCTCGGCTTCAGACGTGATCGACAGTCGCCGCCGTTTCATCGAGGCGGTACTGTCCTCGGCCAGCGCCGGCATCATCGGCGTGGATGGCTCCAACATCATCGGCATTCTCAACCGCTCGGCCGAAAAGCTGGTCGGTCATTCCGAGTCCGAAGTGCTCGGACATCCCTTGCACGAGATCATCCCCGAGCTTGACGAGCTCATGCACAATGCGCGCGAGAGCTCGCAGCGGCTGGTGCAGGGGCAAATCACCATCGATCGCGACGGCCGCGAGCGCAATCTGTCGGTCCGCATTTCCGCCGAACAGACCAGCCAGTCGCGCGACAGCTACATCATTACGCTGGACGACATCACTGATCTTGTCTCGGCGCAGCGCACCTCCGCCTGGGCCGATGTCGCCCGCCGCATCGCCCATGAGATCAAGAACCCGCTGACGCCGATCCAACTGTCGGCCGAGCGCATCAAGCGCAAGTTCGGCAAGGTCATTACCGACGACAAGCAGATTTTTGAGCAGTGCACCGACACCATCGTGCGTCAGGTCGAGGACATCCGCCGCATGGTCGATGAATTCTCGCGCTTTGCCCGCATGCCGAAGCCTGTCATCGAAGGCGAGGATGTCGCCGACACCGTGCGGCAGGCCGTGTTCCTGATGCGCGTCGGTCATCCCGAACTCGAACTCACCGCCGAGATCAAGGAAGAACCGCTGAAGGCGCAGTTCGACCGCCGCCTGATTTCGCAAGCCCTCACCAACATCATCAAGAATGCCGCCGAAGCCATCGAGGCCGTGCCGCCGGAAGACCTCGACAAAGGTCGCATTGATGTCACAGCGTTCAGCGAGAACGGCCAGATCGTGATCGACGTCGTCGACAACGGCATCGGCCTGCCGACCACCAACCGTTCGCGCTTGCTCGAGCCCTATGTCACCACGCGCGAGAAGGGCACCGGCCTTGGCCTCGCCATTGTCGGCAAGGTTCTCGAAGACCACGGCGGCGGCATCGAACTCGGCGACGCAGCGAGCATCAAGCCCGGCCAGCGCGGTGCCTGGATGCGTTTGCGCTTCGCCATCTCCGGTCAGAAGCCCGATGCGGAGAAGGGAGAGGCGAAAGCCTCCTCCGACAAAGAACCGAAGATCGCAGCTGTCAGCGGCAGTTGAACAGAAGAAACGTGACCAGGATTTATTGAGCCATGGCAAATGACATTCTGATCGTCGACGACGAAGCCGATATCCGCGATCTCGTCGCGGGCATTCTGGAAGACGAGGGTTTTACGACGCGCACCGCACGCGACAGCGACAGTGCGCTCAACGAAATCTCCAACCGGCGTCCCAATCTGGTGTTCCTGGACATCTGGCTGCAGGGCAGCAAGCTCGATGGCTTGCAGCTGCTGGAGCAGGTGAAGAAGGACAATCCGGACCTACCGGTGGTCATGATCTCGGGTCACGGCAATATCGAAACCGCCGTCGCCGCCATCAAGCGGGGCGCCTATGACTTCATCGAAAAGCCCTTCAAGGCCGATCGCCTGATCCTTGTCGCCACCCGCGCGCTGGAGACCTCGCGTCTCAAACGCGAGGTGCGCGAGCTCAAGCAGATTTCGCCCATTGCCAGCAAGGTCACCGGCCGCTCCGCCGCCATGAACCAGCTGCGCCAGACCATCGACCGTGCCGCCAAGGCGAACAGCCGCATCCTGATTGTCGGGCCCTCGGGCTCCGGCAAGGAGCTGGCCGCGCGCACGCTGCATGCGTCGTCGTCGCGCGCCAATGGTCCGTTCGTGGTCATCAATGCCGCCGCGATCACGCCGGAGCGCATGGAGCTGGAGCTGTTCGGCACCGAGCAGACCAATGGCGAACAGCAGCGCAAGGCCGGCGCCCTCGAAGAGGCCCATGGCGGCACGCTGTTCATCGACGAGATCGGCGATCTCCCGCGCGAAACCCAGAACAAGATTCTGCGCGTCCTCGTCGATCAGACCTTTATGCGGGCAGGGGGAACGACCAAGGTCAGCGTCGACGTCCGCATCATCTCCTCCACCGCGCGTAACCTCGAAGAGGAAATCGCCGCCGGCACTTTTCGCGAAGACCTCTATCATCGCCTCTCGGTCGTCCCGATCCGCGTCCCGCCACTGTCCGAGCATCGCGAGGACATTCCGGAACTGATCGAGTTCTTCATGGAGCAGATCTCCGCCAACACAGGCCTGCCCAGGCGCCAGATCGGCCAGGACGCCATGGCCGTGCTGCAATCCCATGTCTGGCCCGGCAATGTCCGCCAGCTCCGCAACAATGTGGAGCGCGTCATGATCCTCGCCGGCGGCGGGCCGGAGGTGATCATCACCGCCGACATGCTTCCGCAGGACGTCGGCTCCATGGTGCCGTCGATGCCGACCTCCAACAATGGCGAGCACATCATGGGGCTTCCATTGCGCGAGGCCCGCGAAGTGTTCGAGCGCGATTATCTGATTGCGCAGATCAGCCGTTTCTCGGGTAACATCTCGCGCACCGCCGAATTCGTCGGCATGGAGCGCTCGGCCCTGCACCGCAAATTGAAGGCCTTGGGCGTGGGGTGACGTCCCGTAGGATGGGTTGGGTTGAGCGTCTTCGCGAAAACCCATCGGCAGAATCCGCCGCATCGTTCGGCTGATGGGTATTCGCTGCGCTCAACCCATCCTACGGCAGTGGCGTTTGTGTTATCGTTCTTAGGAAACAACCAACCGGAATCCCAACATGTCGCGCATCGCCTACGTCAACGGCCAATACGAAAACCTGCGCGATGCCGCCGTGAATGTGGAAGATCGCGGCTATCAATTCGCCGACGGCGTCTATGAGGTCTGCGAGATCGTCGGTGGCAAGATGGTCGATTTCCCGCGCCACATGGCGCGGCTCGAACGGTCGCTGCGTGAACTTCGCATCGCCATGCCGATGGCGCTGACCTCGCTCAAGGTCATCATGCAGGAAGTCGTCCGCCGCAACCGCATCAGCTATGGCATCGTCTATCTGCAGGTCACCCGCGGCGTCGCCCATCGC
The DNA here is from genome assembly GCA_943372615.1 of Bradyrhizobium ivorense. Taxonomy (GTDB): domain Bacteria; phylum Pseudomonadota; class Alphaproteobacteria; order Rhizobiales; family Xanthobacteraceae; genus Tardiphaga; species Tardiphaga ivorense_A. Next base: position 15,730 of record CALRZK010000002.1, read on the forward strand.
GACCACGGCTTCCCGTCGCCCGAGGTGAAGCCGAGCGTCGTTGTCACCGCGAAGTCGCTCAACTTCGCCAAGAACCAGGCGTCGGCCGAACGCGGCGTCAAGGTGATCACCACGGCCGAGAACCGCTGGCCGCGCGTGGATATCAAGAGCGTCGGCCTGCTGCCGAACGTGCTGGCCCGCCAGGAAGCCCGCGACAAGGGGGCGTATGAAGCCTGGTATGTGGATGACAAAGGCTTTGTCACCGAAGGCGCCTCCTGCAATGCCTGGATCATCACCAAGGACGGCAAGGTGATCACCAAGAGCGCCGAACGCGGTATCCTCTCGGGCATCACCCGCGCCGTGCTGGTCGAGGTGCTGGCTTCGCTCCAGCTCAAGCTGGAGGAGCGGAATTTTACGCCGGAGGAGGCCGCCAACGCCGCCGAGGCCTTTGTATCGTCCGCGAGTCAGATCGTCATGCCCGTCATCGCCATCGACGGGAACCCGATCGGCAACGGTAAACCTGGCCCCACGGCGCTCCGTTTGCGCTCGGAATTCCATAAATTTGCGGACATTGCGTAGAGTTTGCCGCATTTCCAGGCACGATTTCCGTGTGGCGGCTTGCCTTCACACGCCGTCTGCCGTCTAATCGTTCTGTTTCGCGCCCTGAGGGGGATCTTTGGGCGATGAGGCAGTCAGGCGACGTCCCAAAGAGGACGGGCCGGGCACAATAAAAGCAACAACAGACACAACAGACTTCGGGATTAAGAAAAATGGCGGCAGACCGCGCTCAAAATCTACAGGACACCTTCCTCAACCACGTTCGCAAGACCAAGACACCTCTGACGATCTTCCTCGTGAACGGCGTCAAGCTGCAGGGAATCGTCACCTGGTTCGACAATTTCTGTCTTCTGCTCCGCCGCGACGGCCACTCGCAGCTGGTGTATAAGCATGCGATCTCGACCATCATGCCAGGCGCGCCGATCCAACTGTTCGAAGGCGGCGAAGAAGCCTGAGCGAACAGCTGAAAGACGCTTGATTGGAATTTCGTAGCTTCGAAGGCAATGCTGCCGACCGCCCCGCGGCCGGCAGCGAATCCACCGGCCGCGTTCTCGTGGTCGGTCCTTATTTGCGCGAGCGCCGCGGCGATGCCGAGGCCAGCGCCTATGCCCATGTCCGCGACACCGAAGCCCGTCTCGAAGAGGCGACCGGTCTCGCCCGCGCCATCGATCTCGATGTCATCGAGGCCATCGCCGCACCGCTCAGCCAGATCCGGCCCGCCACTTATCTCGGCAAGGGCAAGGTCGAGGAGATCGCCGGCGTCATCGCCGCCAACGAGATCGGCATCGTGGTGATGGACTGCGCGCTGTCGCCGATCCAGCAGCGCAATCTGGAGAAGGAATTCAAGGCCAAGGTGCTCGACCGCACCGGCCTCATCCTGGAAATTTTCGGCCGCCGCGCAAAGACGAAAGAGGGCACGCTGCAGGTCGAACTCGCGCATCTCAACTATCAGCGCAGCCGTTTGGTGCGCTCATGGACCCATCTCGAGCGCCAGCGCGGCGGCTTCGGTTTCATGGGCGGTCCCGGCGAAACCCAGATCGAAGCCGACCGCCGCATGATCGGCGATCGCATCGGCCGGCTGGAAGCCGATCTCAAGAAAGTGCAGGCCACGCGCCGGCTGCACCGCGCCGGTCGCCAGCGCGTGCCGTATCGTGTCGTGGCGCTGGTCGGCTACACCAATGCCGGCAAATCCACGCTGTTCAATCGGCTCACGCGGGCCGATGTGCAGGCCGAAGACATGCTGTTCGCGACCCTCGACCCGACGCTGCGCGCGCTGACGCTGCCCCATGGCGGCAAGGCGATGCTGTCCGACACCGTCGGCTTCATCTCCAACCTGCCGACCCAGCTCGTGGCCGCCTTCCGTGCCACGCTGGAAGAAGTGCTGGAAGCCGACATCATCCTGCATGTGCGCGACATCTCGCACGAGGATGCCGAAGCGCAGCAGAGTGATGTCGACAATGTCCTGCGCCAGCTCGGCATCGACACCGAAGGCGGCGCGCGCATTCTCGAAGTCTGGAACAAGATCGATCGCTTCTCGGAAGAGGAACGCGAGAACTTGACGAATATCGCTGCGCGGCGGCCGACGGAGAGCCCGGTCTTCATGGTCTCGGCCGTGACAGGCGAGGGCGTCAACGAACTCCTCACCTCCATCGAGGACCGTCTTGCGGCCACGCGCATCACGCTTGATCTCTCCATCGACGCCGCCGATGGCGCCGGCGTGAGCTGGCTGCATCGCAATGCCGAGGTGCTGGTGAAGGAGCTGCATGAAGGTCATTTCGACATGACCGTGCGCGTGGACGAAACCAAGCGCGATGTGGTGATCGAGCGGTTCAAGGCGGTGCTGCGCGAAACGCCGTAGCGTAGCCCGCATGGAGCGAAGCGCAATGCGGGGACCGGCGTTTCAATGAACTCTCTGGTCCCTGGATTTCGCTTCGCTCCATCCAGGCTACTTCTTTTTCGCCTCATTCCACAGCGCATCCATCTCTTCCAGCGACGCCTCCTCCAGCGTCCGCCCCTTCGCCCTCAACGCCTGCTCGATATACGCAAACCGCTTTTCGAACTTCACATTGGTCCCGCGCAGCGCCATTTCCGGATCGGCCTTCACATGCCGCGCGAGGTTCACCAGCGCGAACATCAGGTCGCCAGTTTCTTCCGCGATATGATCGGGATCGCCGCGCTCCAGCGCCGCCTCGATCTCATCCGCTTCCTCGCGGATCTTGGCCAGCACCGCGCGCGGATCGTTCCAGTCGAAACCGACCGTGGACGCCTTGGCCTGCAGCGCCAGAGCCTGCGCCAGCGCCGGCTGGCTCGCCTTCACGCTCGCCAGCAGCGATTTCGGGGCGGTGATGTCCTCGCCGCGTCGCGCCGCGCGCTCGGCCCTCTCCTCGGCCTTGATGCGATCCCAGACGCCCTTCACATGGCCGGAGGTCACGTTTCCATCCGCATCGGCAAACACATGCGGATGCCGGCGGATCATCTTCTTGGTGATCGCCGTCACCACATCGCCGAAATCGAACCTGCCTTGCTCCGACGCCATCTGCGCGTGGAACACCACCTGCAGCAGCAGGTCGCCCAACTCCTCGCACAGATCGTCGAGATCGTGTCGCGCGATCGCGTCCACGACCTCATAGGCCTCCTCGATCGTATAGGGCGCGATGCTGGCAAAATCCTGTTCCAGGTCCCACGGGCAGCCGGTCACCGGCGTCCGCAGCGCGGCCATGATCTCGATCAGGCGGGTGATGTCGCGGGAAGGGGTCATGGGGGGCTCCGGAGGCTGTAGGCCCGGTATGCCGTATGCGGAGCGCGATGTGTAGCCTGCATGGAGCCAACGGGTCGCGCAAAGCGCGCCCGATGATAAACTCCGCGCAATGCAGGGACCGGCGATATGCCGAAACGTCGGTCCCCGGATTGCGCTTCGCTCCATCCGGGCTACAACAGCGCCATGACCGACTCCACAGCCCTTGTCCTGTTCTCCGGCGGCCAGGATTCCGCCACCTGCCTCGCCTGGGCGCTGGATCGCTTCGCCCGCGTCGAGACGCTTGGTTTTGCCTATGGCCAGCGCCACGCCGTTGAGCTCGACAGCCGCGCAAAGCTGATCGACGGCATGAAGGCGATTAATCCTGCCTGGGCCTGCAAGATCGGCGACAGCCACACCCTCGATATCCCGACGCTGTCATCGATTTCCGAGACCGCACTGACCCGCGACGTCGCCATCGAGATGGGCGCCGACGGATTGCCCAACACCTTTGTGCCCGGCCGCAATCTCGTCTTCCTGACCTTCGCCGCCGCCTTGGCCTATCGCCGCGGCATTACCGACATTGTCGGCGGCATGTGCGAGACCGACTATTCCGGCTATCCCGACTGCCGTGACGACACCATCAAGGCGCTTAACCAGGCCCTCAGTCTTGGCATGGCGAAAGACTTCAAGCTGCACACCCCGCTGATGTGGCTCGACAAAGCCGCGACCTGGGGGCTGGCGAACGACCTCGGCGGCGAGGCGCTGACGGACCTGATCCGCGAGCATTCCCACACCTGCTATCTCGGTGAACGCGGCGCGCTGCATGACTGGGGTTATGGCTGCGGTAAGTGCCCGGCCTGCGAGCTGCGCGCAAAGGGCTGGCGGGAGTTCAAGGCGCAGGCGGTGTAGCGCCGCCACAGAGGTTCTGTTTCGCGATGAAGGATGACATCGAACTCAGACCAGCCTGCGCCGCTGACTTTGCGATGGCGATCGACCTCTATCTGACGACGATGCAGCCATACACGGCCGCGCTGATGGTGTGGGATGAAGCCAAGCAGCGCGAAAGCTTCGCCAGTCAATGGAGCTTACAGGCAACGAAGATCATTGTTCATCAGGGACGGGACGTCGGCTGGTTGGATGTCGGAACCAGTGACGTCGAGACGCTACTTCGGCAGTTTTTCATCTCACCCGAGTGCCAGGGCAAAGGCATTGGCTCTCAGGTCCTGAGGCAGCTCATCGAAGGCTGGTCAGAAACGGACGCGCCAGTATCCCTGACGGTCCTGAAGAATAATCCGGCGCGCCGGCTGTACGAACGTTTCGGGTTCACGGTGGTCGGCGAGGTCGGCGTCAAGTTCCAGATGACGCTCCGCAAGCATTGACGCGGGTAATACGCGTCAATCCGCCGCGAAATACCCGCTCGACAGTGCGCGACTCAGCTAAGCCTTTGACATGGGGAATCGATGGGGGCGAGCGTTGGCTTTGGGCACGACCGGTTGGGTCGGCGCACTGTTCGTCGCCCCGCAACAGGCATCCGCCGCCAATGGCGCCTATGCCGTCGATGCCGCTGATATCTCCGACCTCGGCTCCTGCAAGGTCGAGAGCTGGTATGCGATGGCGACGAATACGGATTTTGCGGCGATCGCCAATCCGTCCTGCGTGGTCGATCTCGGCAAGCCGGTCGAACTCAGCGCGCTGACCAATTACAGCCGCTCCGGCGGTGACTACTCCACCACGATCGCGCCCAAGGCAAAATACAATTTCGAGCCGACCGGCATCGGCAAGTTCGGCGTCTCTGTGCTCGGCAGCGCGACCTTCGATGCCATCACCGGCCAGAACACCGCAGTGTTCGCCGAAATCCCGGCGACCTATCGGCTATCCGAAGTCACGCGCATCAATCTCAACGCCGGCTGGCTGTGGGACCGCGTCAATGACTGGCACTATTTTACATATGGCATCGGCTTCGACTGGAAATTCACCGATACGCTGCAATACACGATCGAAGTCTACGGGCAGGCGGGCCGCGCGGACATCCCGAGCGTGATCCAGCCGCGGCTGCAGACCGGCATCCGCTATCGGCCGAACGAGACCTTTTCCGTCGATCTGATCTACGGCCGCAACATCACCGGCGAGGATTCCAACTGGATCACCATCGGCACCACGATCCGTTTTCCGCCGGAGGGCGGCGCGCGGAGCCGCGAGCCGCATTTGTAGGCCGTAGGATGGGTTGAGCGCAGGTGCGGAGCGCCGGAGCGACAACCCATCGGCGGAGCCTGCCACATCGTCCGGCCGGTGGGTTTTCGCTACGCTCAACCCACCCTACGGGACGGTGTTTATGCCGCGAACGATGCGCGCACGGCTTCCGCTTCCGCAGCGCCCAGACCGATGAGCGGCGGACGCACGCGCATCCAGCCGTCATTGCCGTATTGGCGCGCCAGCAGCACCTTCAGCGACGGCAGCTGCGCATAGGTCGACACCGCGTTACGGCCGGCAACAATGCGCTCCTGCGCTGCCGCGACCTCTGCCGCCTTGGCGGGGTCATTGTAGCCGTTGAACACCT
>CALRZK010000003.1:0-19973 GCA_943372615.1 Bradyrhizobium ivorense
TTTGGCCCAAGCGCCCTGCTGGTAGACGTCGTAAGTCTTGTCCAGAACGCCCTTCTTGGTCGTGACCGCAACATCGGCCGCAGCCTGAGCAACAACCGTACCGCCGGTTGCACCGCCGTTGGTGCTGGTGGTGGCGATAGCAGTGCCGCTGGCGTTCTTGATTTCGAGCGTCGTACCGTTGGCATTCACGCCGACGGTGAGACCCTCGACACCCAGACCATTGATCGCCGAAGCGATTTCTTCGATCGTTGTGTTCTTCGAGACGTTGATCGTGGTCGTGGTCGCGGTGCCGCCGGCCGGGGTAACAGCGAAAGCGATCGTGCCCGTCGTGGTCGGAGGCACAGCTGCTGCGTCACCGACGTTGGCCTTGTTGAACACCAGCGTCGTCGTCGTCGCAGTGGCATTGGCCGTCTTGTACGCGGTATCCAGCGTCTTGTCATAGAGCTTGATCGCGTCGAGGTTGACGGTCAGGGTATCGACCTTCACCACGCCATCGGCGCGCGAGAACGACGACACGACCGACTTCGAAGCGTTGTAGGTGGCCTTCTGCGAGTCGACCGAGATCCAGTTTTCACCGTTGAACACGGCGCTGTCGGCGGTGTTCTTCAGCTGCTTCTGGAGTTCGGTGATTTCCGACTGGATCTTTTCACGGTCAACGCCCGGCGTACGGGCAGCAACCAGCTTTTCCTTGATCGACGAAACGACGTTCACCGTGCCTTCGAGGCCGGTATACATGGTGTCGATGGTCGCGGCGCCGAGACCGAGAGCGTCCTGCACGGCGCCCAGAGCCTGCACGTCCGAACGCATCGTGGTGGCGATCGACCAGTAAGCGGCGTTGTCCGACGCGGTCGCGACGCGATAGCCGGTCGAGATGCGGTTCATGGTGGTGGAGAGGTTGGAGTTGACCGTGCGCAGCGTCTGCAGCGCGGTCATCGCCTGGGAGTTGGTCATCAAGCTAGACATCGTATGTCCCTTTTAATTCGATTTGAATGTTTGCTGGGGACATACCGGACTTTCACCGGTACGACAGGGCGGCATCATGCCTTTGGAATTGTCGATGCCTGATCGACCCAACCTGTCGTGAATTGCAACCTAACCACCAAACCTTACCCAAAGCTGAAGTCGGTGGAGAGGCGTATAGTTAACGACGCGCATCCTTATCGATTCATTTCGATGAAAACGCAGCGCTACAAAAAGGATTTCACGAGCCCGACCGAAAGCAAATTCCAGCCGTCAATCAGTACGAAAAACAGAACTTTGAACGGCAAAGCGAACACTGTTGGCGGCATCATCATCATGCCCATCGACATCGTCAAAGTCGCCACGATCATATCGATGACCAGAAACGGCATGACGATGAGAAAGCCGATTTCGAACGCGCGACGAAGCTCAGAAATCATGAAGGCGGGGATGATGATTCGCAAATCAATTCGCTGGCCGTCGAGCTTCACTTTCAGACTCTCTGCCGCGAGATTCTCGAATGTCTGCAGATCTTTTTCGCGAACGTGCTGCAGCATGAATTCGCGGAACGGATCAGTGATGCGTGTATACGCCTCCTGCTCGTTGATCTCGTTCTTCATCAAGGGCTGCACGCCATTCTGCCACGCGCGATCGAAAGTCGGCGCCATCACATAGAAAGTGAGAAACAGCGCGAGGCTGATCATGATAATGTTCGACGGCGTCGTCTGCAGACCAAGGCCCGTACGCAGAAATGACAGTGCCACGATGAAGCGGGTGAAGCTCGTCACCATGATCAGGAGCCCGGGTGCCAGCGACAGCACCGTGAGCAACGCGACCATCTGGATGATGCGTCCGCTGGCGCTGGCTTCGCCCTGCGGAAGCAAAGACGATAGATCCGGAATCTGCGCCATCGCTGCCGTCGGCAGCATGACGGCGACCAGAATCAGAAACGCACGCGTCATTGCACCACCAACGTCTCGATAATCAGCTCGCGGACCTTGCCGCTGGATCGCGTCACCGCCCGTTCGTTCAGGTCTTCACGCAGATATTGCAGCCCCCGCGCGCCCTCGATCTGATTCGGCGTCAGCGTGCGTAGATAGGAGACGATGTCTTCACCGACTTTGGCGGTCAGCGCAAAAGCTTCTTCTTCGGCGAGTTTGTCGGTGACAATCGAGGCCTCCATCCTGATCCAGGTATTCGGTGGCGCAGCCAGGTTTGTCGTTACCGGAGATATCTTGCGTAGACGATCATTGGGATTGAACGAGGACGCCACCGGCTGTTCGACAACTTCCTTCCTGCTGTCGACCAGACGGTCAACCGTCGACAGTACCTGGAAGCTGGCGAGCGTCCCGGCGCCTGCGGACAGGCCCGTAACCACCAGCAACGCGACCATCCATTGCAGGATGCCGCGGCCTTGCGCTTCATTCTCGATGTCATCGGCCATGGTCGATCCTCATCAGAACGGCGCGACCTTGTCATAGACTTGCTGGCCCCAATTCGGTTGCTGCACTTCCATGATGCGGCCGCGGCCGCCATATGAGATGCGGGCTTCCGCAATCTTCTCGTAGGGAACGGTATTTGCGCGACCGATATCGATCGGGCGGACGATGCCGCCGACATTGACGATACGCATCTCATAATTGACGCGCATTTCCTGCGATCCGCTGATCAGCAGGTTGCCATTCGGAAGCACGTCGACCACAACGGCTGCGATCGAGAAACGCACTTCTTCCGCACGATCGATCTTGCCGGAGCCTTTGCTGGACGACTGCGAACTCACATTGGCATCAAAGCTGCCCGCGGAGATCCACTTGGCGACGTCAGCAGCGTAATCGGTCCCTAGCTTGATCTGCGAATCGCGAGATCGATCCGTCTTGTTATCGAGAATGGCCTTGTCGTTCATGACGACATTGACCGTCAGAATGTCGCCGATACGTGTCGCACGTGGATCGCGATAGAGATCCTTGCGCTCATTCCAGATCGAATGCTCACCCGAGCCGCGATAGGCACGCTTCTCCAACGGAATTCCGCGTGCATCTACCTGCAACCCTTGGCCCACCGGCGACATCGCCGGCGCTTGGCTGATCTCCGCGAGCGGGTTGGCGCATCCGGCGAGACCCGAAAGCACAACCGGCAGCAGCAAAACTCTCGGCAACGTCATTTCTTGGCTTTCCCGTCGTCGGTGCGACGCATGCCGGCCAGCGTATCGGCGAGATGCGCCCCACGTGCCGGCTCCATTTCATTGAGAATCGAACTCGCGACCCGCACCTTCAGCTTGGCGAGGACAGCCGCGGCCGTATCGTCAGCCATGCTGGCGATCTGCTGCGCAGCCGCTTCCGGATTCATGCGCGAATAGATCTCAACGACATTCTCCTCAGCCTTCTTGAGGAAGTCTTCGCGCAGCTTGAGCCACTCCTCATATTCCGCGCGTTTGGCCTCCAGTTCGGCGATCCGTTGCTTGAGCTTGGTTTCGGTCGCTTCCAGCTCTTTCTGCTGCCAGGCTACTCGCGCATCGAGCGCCTGATCGGTGATATTGCTGCAGAAGCGCGCGACATCCGATTCCTGCGTCGCAGCGGCCGCTTGGTCCTTCTTGTCCACCGATCCCGTGATCAGGGGCGGTTCGTTGAACGTCTTTGCCGCGATCTCCGGTTTCACCGCCGCTTCAGGCTTCGTTGCCGCTTCGGGTTTTGGCGTCGTTCGTGGACGCGACGGCTGCGCGCTCTTGGCAAACTCCGCAAGATTGAGCGGCTTGGACAGCCTTTGCGCCGGCTCCGCCAGTGCAAAATCCGAAACGACGGCGGCTACAGCAAGGATGCAGATCGACAGGTGAGCGGGACGCGCCATGCGAGTTCTCGTGAATCGGTTAAGCAAGCGTTGCACGCGCAGCCTTGCGTGGCGCTGACCCGCAGCCAATCTATTGGATAACGAGCTCGGCCTGCAGCGCGCCGGCCGCCTTGATGGCCTGCAGAATTGCGATGATGCCCTGCGGTTTCAACCCGATCTGGTTGAGGCCGCGAACCAGACGCTGCAGATCGGTGCCGCGCAGGATGGCGACCTTGGCGCCATTTTCGTTGGCTTCAATGAAGGTCTGCGGCACCACGACCGTCTGACCGCCGCGCGAGAATGGATTCGGCTGCGAGACAATCGGCGCTTCGGTGATGCGAACCGACAGATTGCCATGCGTCACAGCGACCGTGGAAATCTGCACATTGCGGCCGATCACGACCGTGCCGGTACGTTCATCGACCACGACGCGCGCCGGCGTGTCCGGCTCGATCATCAATTCTTCGATCTCGGCAATAAAGCGAACCGGCGGTGCGTTGTGCGGTCGCTGCAGCGCGATCGTACGATAGTCGCGCTCGAAAGCGATATTGGTCTGATACCGGCCTCGTCCATGCGCGTTGATCGCGTCGATGATCCGTGTCGCCGTTGCATAGTCCGGGTTCTTCAGTTCCAGCGTCAGGTTCTTCATCTCGCTGAAATTGCCCCTCACTTCGCGCTCGATCAGCGCACCGTTCGGAATGCGGCCGGCCGTCGCCACACCCGCGCTGACGCTCTGGGCCGCACCTTCCACATTGTAGCCACCGACTGCGATTGCTCCTTGCGCGACAGCGTAAGTCTCGCCATCGGCGCCACGCAGCTGGGTGAGCACAAGCGTGCCGCCGAGCAACGATGACGCATCGCCCATGGACGAGATCGCCACATCGATGCGCGAGCCGCCAGCGGCAAATGGCGGCAGGTCCGCCGTCACCATCACCGCAGCCACGTTCCGCGTGCGGAGCTGAGTGCCGCGGATGTTGATGCCCATGTTGTCGAGCATCGATTGCAGCGACTGCTCCGTGAACGGCGCATTGCGCAGCGTGTCGCCCGAGCCCTTCAGGCCGATCACCAGACCGTAACCAACGATCTGGTTTTCGCGCACGCCCTTGAGGCTCGCAATATCCTTGATGCGCACGGCGGCTTCCGCCGTCGAGACCGACAGCGCAAGCAGCAGTCCGCAAAGAAGACGCAGCATCATCCGTTCTGAATCCGTACTGATCCGTCCTGCTGGACGATGCCTCGAATGGTCACACCGGTATCGAGATTGCGCAGCTGCACCATCATGCCGGGGCTCGCCGACTGCAGCGACGTCGCATAGGTCACGATGACGAGACCGTCATCCTCCACCAGCACCTTCACCACGGCGCCGCGGGTGACCGCCTTCTGCTCTTCAAGCCCATTGATGGGAATGAGATGCCCGGCCATCAACGTACGGCGCGCGACACGCCCGATGAGGGCGGCGCGATCATTGATGAATGCACTCGCGCCCTGGATGTTCGGCGCGAAGTTGCGATCCATGATCATTTCATCCTTGATCACGTCGCCCGGATAGATCTGCGTCGCCGGCACCGGATATTTGACGGCTTCTTCTGCCGCCATGGCGCCGCCCGCGAGCATGACGCTCGCGAGCCAAACGATCTTGAAGACGTGCATCGGATGAAACTCCGCCATCGCGCTTTAACGAAGCCCCTTGGAGACGGTCGACGCCATCTCGTCGGCAGCCGCAATGACCTTGGAGTTCATTTCGTAGGAACGCTGCGCCGAAATCAGCTCGGTAATTTCCTTCACCGGATCGACGTTCGAGTTCTCCAGATATCGCTGGTGAAGCTTGCCGTAACCGATATCGCCGGCGAAGCCGACGACCGGCACGCCGGACGACAGTGTTTCACGGTAGAGATTGCCACCAAGCGGCTCGAGACCGGACTCATTGGCAAAATTCGCAAGCTGCATCTGGCCGATCTGCACCGGCGCAACTTCACCATCGATCTTGGCGAAGATCTGCCCGGACTCATTGATGATGACGTCCACCGCATTCGGCGGCACCACGACAGCCGGGTTGACCAGGTAGCCATCTGGCGACACCAGTTGGCGGTTTTCGTTCAGATTGAACGCGCCGGCACGCGTATAGAGTGTTTCGCCATTGGGACCGGCGATCTGGAACCAGCCGCGGCCATTGATGCCGAGGTCATAGGTGTTGCCGGTCTGCGCCATCGCGCCCTGGATGTGCAGTTTTCGCACGGCGGCAGAACGGACACCAAGACCAAGCTTGGCGCCTTCCGGCACGGCACCTTCACCGGCACGGTTAGGCACGCCTTGCGCACGGTCGATCTGATAAAACAGATCGGTGAATTCTGCGCGAGAACGCTTATAAGACGTCGTGTTGATGTTCGCGATATTGTTCGCAATCACTTCCACATTCAGTTGCTGCGCACCCATGCCGGTGGCAGCGATAGCCAGTGCTCTCATGATCGAACCTCAAATCGCCATTCGGCTGACTTCTTGATAGGCCTGAACGACCTTGTCGCGGACGGCGACCGCCATCTGCAACGACCGCTCGGCTGACATCACAGCCTCAACCACTTTCTGCGCCGAGAGCTTACCCTGGATGGACTGGATCGAAGCGGCTTCGCCGGCCTTGATCGAGCCGATGGAATCGGCTGCGACCTGCTCCAGGACATTGTTGAACCCCATGCCTGCAGAAGCGGGCTGTGCGGTCGGCACCGCATTGCTGGCCCTGAAGACTTCGCTCGTCTTCGCAAGTTCGCCAGCGCTGCTGACGACCGAAGATACGGTATCAAGCATATTCAGCTCCTCAAGAGATCGATGGTCATCGAAACCATCGATCCGACTTGTTTGATGACCTGGAGATTGGCCTCGTAAGACCGATTTGTTTCACGCATGTCGCCCATCTCAATGAGCGAATTGACGTTCGGGAATTTGACATAGCCGGACGCGTCCGCTGCCGGATGCCCAGGCTCGTAATCGACGCGATAGGGCGCCTGATCCGTTCCGATATCCTTGACCTTCACCATGCGCACACCGGCCGCGCGATCCATCTCCGCCGTAAACGTCGTGGTCTTGCGGCGATATGGATCTGACCCTGGCGTTCTTCCGGTGGAATTCGCATTGGCGATATTCTCCGAAACGACGCGCAGACGCGTGGATTGGGCTTCCAGTCCTGAACTCGCGATCTTCGTGGACGCCTGAAGTGGATCGATCACGGCGCTCTCCTTTAGGCCTTCACACTGGTCATGAACATGCGATGGAATGACTTCACGATCGCCGTGTTCAATGAGTAATCGTGGTTGATCTCGCCCGCCTTGAGCATCTCTTGTTCAAGGCTCACAGAGTTGCCGGAATGGACAGTATCCCAGCTCTTTTCCTTGCGCATCGCCTGCGCTTCGACGCGTGAGCCTGTGGTGATGTGCATCGGCGACGTCACCGTCACCGGGACGACCTTTGCGTCGAGTATCTTGTTGAACGGCTCGATATCCTGAGCACGATAACCCGGCGTATTGGCATTGGCGACGTTCGCAGAAACCGAGGCTTGCCGCAGCGAAAGCCATCGCTCATACGACGAAGACAGCTCCATTAAATAGACGGGTCCCACAGTGTCCCCACGTTTCACGATTCATTAGTATTGGTGTACGGGTGGAAACTTGTCCGAGGCTTGAGGTGCGCACGCGGGCACAAGCCTCATGCATTCTTCTTCTGCTGTTTGCGCGAATGCAGGAAGTAGATGATCTCCGCCACAGGCCGGAAGAACTCCGCGGGGATCATCCGATCGATCTGCGCGACATCATACATCGAGCGCGCAAGCGCCTTGTCTTCGACCACAGGAACGTCGTTCTTTTCCGCGATTTCTCTGATCTTCAGTGCGATCAGATCCTGCCCCTTGGCAATCACGGTCGGGGCAGCGTCTTCGCCCTGCGTGTATTTAAGCGCGATCGCGAAATGCGTCGGATTCGCGATCACCAGCGTTGCCTTCGGCACAGCCGCCAGCATCGACTTGCGCGCGCGATCGCGTGCCAATGAACGCATGCGGGACTTCAAGATCGGATCGCCTTCCGCTTGTTTGAATTCGTCCTTCACTTCCTGCTTGGTCATCCGCATTTCGCGGCGCCAATGGAAACGTGCCCAGACGAGATCGAGCGAGACCAGGACGATGGTGGCGATGCTGATCGCCGAGACAAGCCGCATCGCCGTCGTCAGGACGAGCTCGGGAACTGCCGCCGGATCGCTGAACAATGCATTCACGGCCACGGCCTCCTCGGCGCGCAGAACGATCGAGACCACCAGGCTGATCGCGATAAACTTGAAGACCGACTTGGCGAATTCGACCCGCCCCTGCGCACCGAAGATCCGTTCAAAGCCTTTCATGATCGAAAGTCGCTCAAACTTCGGCTCGATGCGATCCATCACGAGCTGTGGCGCGTTTTGCAGGAAGGACGACGCCAATCCCGCGAGCATCAGAACCACCACGACAGGAATGATCAACTCCGCCATACTCATCCCGATGGAATGGAAGAATGCGATTGCATCCGTACCATTGCGGAAACGAATTCCGCCGGGATCGTCCAACAACCGCGCCAGTGTGGCAGCGAGCTTCCGCACATTGTCGGACATCAGGAAGCTCAGAATGATCAGCAAAGCGAGCATCGAGGCGAAGATCGGCGCTTCCTTGGAGACAGGGATTTGTCCCTTCTCGATGGAGTCGCGGACCTTCTTCTCGGTCGCCTCTTCGGTTTTGCTATCCTTCTCTGGCGCGTCGGACACAGCAATCTATCTTCAGGTGAAAAACGACTGATCTTCCTGATCCGGGTTGAGCTCGATTTCGCCGCGACCGGCCATGTCGAGCGCAAGATCCGTGATCGTGCGACGTGCTTCGAGAATTTCCTTCTGATTGGCGGGAATGCCACTCGACAATTCGTGTTCGACCAGACGCCGGGTACGTCCTGCCAGCGATGACAGGATGAGTTCGCGGAATGCGACGTCGGATCCCTTCAATGCCATCACTGTGCGATCGGTCGGCACCTGATCGAAGATCAGCATGCGAGCCTTTGCCGTCAGCTTCACGATATCGTCGAACGTGAAGAGCATACCCTTCAGGATTTCTGCAGACTTCGGCCGCGATTCCGTCAGGCTCTTCAGCGATTCTTCCATCTGCACCCGCTCCATCTTGTTGATGATGTCGGCCATGCGTGGATAGGTATCGGACGCCATGTTGCGGGCGAAATTGATCATGAAGTCTTCATGCATCGTCTTTTCGATGATGCTCATGGCATCTTCGACCACCGGCTTGAGACTGAGCATGCGGCGCATCAGGTCGTGACGGATATCCGGCGGCAGATGGCTCATCACGCGCGCAGCGCAGGCAGGCTTCACGCGTGACAAAATCAGCGCGGCCGTCTGCGGGTGTTCCTTGAGCAAATAATTCGAAAGCAGGCCTTCGGAAACGAACGAGATTCGCTCCCATACCGACTTGTTCTTGTTGCCCAGAACTTCCGAGATGATGTCGTTGATCTGCTCGTTCGGAAGAACGCCACTCAGGAGCTTTTCCAGTTCGCCGACGGTACCGAAAATATTGGGACCTTGCGAGAAGTTCTGCGCGAACTCCTCGATGATTTCTTCCAGCTCCGGCGTCGAGATCGGCTTCAGTTCAGCGGCAGCGCGCGTCACCAGCTTGATCTCGTCGGGATCGAATTCCTTGAGAATCCCACCGGAAAGGTCCCGGCCCATGGCCAGCAGAAGCACGGCAGCTTTCTCCGTGCCGCCCAGGGGCCTCACGGAAGTACTGCGCTTGACGGGTGCGTTGAATGCCATGGGAGGGCTCTATCAGGCGTCCGGATCTCCGGCCATGCTGCCGACGATTTCCGTCAGCGACACGCCGAAGCGTGAATTTTCATCTTCCACAACGACCACGGCGCCGCGCGCGACGATGCGGCCGTTAACAACCACCTCGACAGGCTCACCGACGCGATGATCGAGCGGGATCACGGCACCACGACCGAGTTTCATCAGATCGGCGACCGGCATGGTGGCCGAGCCGAGCATCACCTGCACGGTGACGGGAATTCGCAGGATGGGCTCGATATTGGTCAGGCGGTTGGTTTCTTCAGCGGCGCGTGCCGCGAGATCCGCCAGCTTGCCGAACGACGTATTCTCAACGCCGAGCGCGTCGGCTGCAGATGCAGTCACCGCCTCGGCTTCAAATGGTTGCTTCATGGTCCCCTGCCTTATGAAAGTGAATTCGCTTGATTTCACGCCGGATTGGTGTTGCGCGCATCGATCTCACCGATCGTCCGCCGCGCTTCATCGATCTTGTCGCCGAGTGCGTGAACCATCTGCCGCCCATCGGCGCTGAACTCCCGCACCATCAAGACCATGTCATCGACGGTCTCGTTGGTCCTGCTGAGCACTTCGGTGAACTCGCCCTGATGCGCGCGCAGCCGGACCAGTTCACGGTGCATCTTGGTGACGCGAAAGCTCGTAAAGAGCAGTGCCGAGAAAAGAATGATGTCAACGATTGAGGATATCATCGATGAACTCCCGCTTCTGATCCCCAGACTCCTTGACCTGCAGCGAATAGACGCCGTTCATCTGCCCAAGCTGACACCAGAACAGCCGCTGCTCGTTGCATTCCAGCCTGACAAGCGTATCGGGCGTAGCGTTGAGCTGCAGCACCTGGCCGACCTTGAAGTTTGCGACCTCGCCGAGCGTGAACTGTCGCTCCTCAAGGATAGCCTTCAACGTCACCTCGGTGCGCTTGATCTCGCTATGCAGCTGGCGGCTCCACTTCGGATCCGTCGACGCTGATTCTCCAGTGACGATCTGCGACATCGCGGTACGGATCGGATTGAGCGCCGCATGCGGAATGACAATGAACATCTCACCGCCGCGGTCTAGCGCCTGAAGCAGGATCTTCGAACACACCGCCATATTGTTCAGGCGACCAATGCCGAGATAGTCCATGCGGGTTTCGACGCGCTCCAGACTGAAGGTCACTTCGGTCGCCCGTTCGAACGAGCTCTGCAGGGCCTTGCCGAAGCGCTCGAACAGCGCCTGCGCGACGTGTAGCTCTACGTTCGAGAATACACGCGGCATATCGAGTGGCGGTTCGGCACCGTCGGCGCCGAACAGAAGCTCGATCATCGTATAGACGAAATCGCGATCGAACCCGATCAGCACGCGGGCGTCCCATGCCTGCGCATAGAACACCGCGGCGATCGCTTCGCCTTCGTGACGATCGAGAATGTCAGACAGACGTTCGCTGCCGACGCTCATCAGCGAGAAATAGGATTGCGACGGCGACATCGAGCGCAGGCTTTCCGCGCATAGATTGGTCATCGTGTCGAAAATCACATGCAGCATCGGCATGCGTTCGACGGAAATTCCCGCCGCGCCGAGAAGCTGATCCGACCCCTGATCCCGGCTTGCCTTGACCTCGGACATCAACCGCGCGCTCCTGCCTTGGCCGGCGTTTCAGCGGGCTCTGCCTTGGCAGCGCCACCGGAAATGGTTTCGCTTTCGACGACATCGATGGACGGCCGGTCCGCCGGGCCGATCATCTTACGGCCGTGCTCGATGGCGATCTGCGGCAATGCCCCATTCATGAAAGCAAGCAACGTCTGCTTCACAATCACATAGAGACGCGCACGTTGCTCACGCACCGACTTCACCTTGACGGCCAGCGGCGCGACGACGCCGTAAGACAGGAAGATGCCGACAAAGGTGCCGACCAGCGCGGCGCCGATGAAGCCGCCAAGGAGCTTCGGCGATTGATCGAGCGCACCCATCGCCTTGATGACGCCGAGTACCGCCGCGACGATGCCAAGTGCGGGCAATCCCTCAGCGATCATTGTCAGCGAGTTATACGGCTTCAGCTTGCTACGGATGATGGTTTCGATTTCCTCATCCATCAGCGCTTCGATTTCGTGGGTGCGCGCGCTGCCCATCACCATGAGGCGGAAGTAGTCGCAGATGAACTGGGTCAGCGGCTCATTGGCGAGGACAGTCGGGAACGCCGTGAATATCTCCGAGGACGCGGGATCGTCGATATGCGCTTCGACTTCGTTGCGCCCCTTGTTGCGCACTTCGCGCATCAGGGAATGCATCAAGCCAAGCAGATCCAGGTAATGCCGCTGCTTCGGAACGTCGACCGTAATCGCCTGAATGGTGGCCTTGCCCGTATCGACGACGGTCTTCCAGGGATTGGCCATGACATAGGTGCCGGCCGACATCCCCATGATGATCACGAATTCCCAGGGCTGCCAGATCACGGCGAGATGCCCGCCCATCGCCATATAGCCGCCGATCAGGCTGGCCATGACGATGAAGAGACCAAAGAAAACGCTCAAGCGCACCGCTCCAATTAGAGGATGTAAACCGTTTATGCACTGAGGCTTGCACGAGGCTGACATCCGCCGGTTTCGGCCAGCCCCGGACAAGCCTGTTCGGGGAGTTTGAAATCCAGTCGCGCATGCGAAACTGAAACTCGGATTCCCAGATGCAATCAGCGCTCTATGTCAGCCTTTCAGCCCAGGTCTCGCTCGAGAAGCGAATGGCGACCATCGCCAACAATATGGCGAATATGAAGACCGCGGCGTTTCGCGCAGATGCCGTGAAGTTCGAGACAGCGATGTCACGCGCGGCCTCGCAAGCGGTCGCTTTCACGACGCCGGGTGAAAATTTCATTTCGCGCAAGGAAGGCGCCGTCACGCAGACCGGCAACCCGCTCGATGTGGCCATCGCTGGCAACAGCATGTCCCCGTATCCCGGCGGTCCCGATCCCGGCGCATCCACCTGGATGGCGTTCCAGGGTCCCGCCGGCCCCGTCTACACCCGCGACGGACGTATGCAGATGGACATCAACGGCCAGCTGCGCACACTCACCGGCTATCCCGTCCTCGACTCCGGCGGCACGCCGATCATTGTCGATCCGGATGCAGGTCCGATCGTGATTGCGCGCGATGGCAGCATCTCTCAGGGCATCAATCAGGTTGGCCAGCTCGGGCTTTTCGACATCGCAGCGGATGCGAAACTTGAGCGTTTTGGAAATTCTGGTGTGATCCCGGACAAGCCGGCGACTGCGGCGCTCGATTTCGTTACGGTCGGCTTCCAGCAAGGCTTCGTCGAGGGATCGAATGTCGATCCACTCTCTGAACTCACCAGTCTGATGATGGCGACAAAGACTTTTCAGAATGTGAGTTCGCTGATTCAGGACTCCGAAAGCTCCATCCAGAACGCCATTCGTACCCTCGGCGATCCCGGCAAGGGCTGAGGCTAGGCAGAAGACCAGGAACGACTTATGAACGCGCTGGAAAAACTCGAATCGACGGTCGCGGTGTTGCGCAAGGACGTACCCGTCGTGCGCATCGGCGGCCTCGTCTGCGAAGTGACATCGACGCATTTCCGCGTCTCCGGCCTCGCACGCCACGTCAAACTCGGCGAATTGATCGGACTGGAGATCAACAAAAAGGTCCATCTCAGCGAGGTCGTGCGCATCGACGTTGACGGCGTCACTGCGAAGCCGTTCGAATCGAATATTGCGGCCGGTCTCGGCCTGCCCGCCTTCCGCATGCCGCCAAAGACCCTGATGCCGCATCCGGACTGGAAGGGCCGCGTCATCAATGCGCTCGGTGATCCACTCGACGGTCTCGGCGATCTGCCGGTCGGCGAACGCGCGATGCAGACCGATGCCGATCCGCCACCAGCCTTGCGACGCGCGCGCGTCAGCAAGCCGCTGCGCACCGGCGTCAAGGTAATCGACCTGTTCACGCCGCTCTGCATGGGCCAACGTATCGGTATCTTTGCCGGCTCTGGCGTCGGCAAGACCACGCTTCTCTCGATGCTGGCGCGCAGCACCGGTTTCGACACGGTCGTGACCGCGCTGGTCGGCGAACGCGGCCGCGAAGTGCGTGAATTCCTCGAGGAATCACTGGTCCATCACAAGACCCGTGCCGTCACTGTCGTCTCGACCTCGGACGAAAGCCCGATGATGCGCCGCCTCGCGCCGAAGACCGCAATGACCATCGCCGAATATTTCCGCGACCGCGGCGAATCGGTCCTGCTCATCGTCGATTCCGTGACCCGCTTTGCCCATGCCTCACGCGAAGTGGCGCTGGCGACCGGTGAACCCGCCATCGCCCGCGGCTATGCACCGAGCGTGTTCAGCGAATTGCCACGCCTGCTCGAGCGTTCCGGCCCCGGTCTCGAAGGCCAGGGCAATATCACCGGCGTGTTCGCCGTGCTGGTGGATGGCGACGATCACAACGAGCCGATCTCCGACACCGTCCGCGGCACGCTGGACGGTCACATCGTGCTCGACCGCGACGTCGCCGATCAGGGCCGCTATCCCGCAGTGAACGTCCTCGCTTCGGTCTCGCGTCTCGGCCAGCATGTGTGGTCGCCGGAGGAAGCGACGCTGGTGCGCCGGCTGCGCGCCATGATCGCGCGCTTCGAAGACACCCGCGACCTCCGCCTGATGGGCGGCTACCAGCCGGGCCGCGACAATGAACTCGACCAGGCGGTCAATCTGGTTCCGAAGATCTATGATGTCCTCGGGCAGCTTCCCGCCGAGCCGCCTTGTGCAGAACCATTCCAGGATCTGCTCAACGTCATCAAGAGCGCGCTTGGCTGATCGCGCAACGGCTCCTTCATCGAACTGTCGTTATTCGCGGCGCGCTCTTTGGGCGCTCCGCGTTGCATGGCTCGCGCCATGTTGCGGCCTCAGATGGTCGCGATAGCGACAGGATTGCAGAAATAGGGGAGCGTTTGAGGCATGCGGTTCAGCCGGACTATCCGTTTCGCTTTTGTCATTGCTGTCAGCCTTTCCGAAGTTTCCCCGAGCCATGCCGGCCAGCAGGAGATGCTGGCGCTGATGCAGCGCATCACAGCGCTCGCCAAAGAAGGCCGCTATGGCGATGCCATTCCGCTCGCCCGCAAGCTGACCGCGGAGGCCGAGAAGACCACAGGCCGGCAATCGCCTCTGACTGCCACCACCTACGTCGTGCTCGCCCAGGCGCTCCAGGCCCAAGGCGAACTCACCGAAGCCGAGGCCAATCTTCGCAAGGCGCTTGTCATTCGTGAGAAGGCGATGGGCCCGACCCATGCCGAAGTCGCCGCGGTCCTCGGCCCGCTCGGCCAGATCGCCTTTGCACGCGACCGCCTGGCGGACGCCGAGCAATATGCGCAGCGCGCGATCGGCATCAATGAGCGGACGTCCGGCCCGGACAGCACCGCCACCGCGCTGTCCCGCATGCAGCTTGGCAATATCCGCCACCGCCAACTCCGCGAGGATGAGGCCTTCGAGATTTTCGGCCGCGCACTGGCGAGCTTCAAAGCCGCCGGCGGACAGGCCGAGATCATGGTGCCGGTCGCCCTCAACAACATGGCTGAAGTCGCCAAGGCGCAAGGCAAGCTCCAGCTCGCCGACGATAACTTTCGCGAAGCACTGGTGTTGCAGGAGAAACTGCACGGCGCCGACAATTTGCAAGTCGCCTCCACGCTCAACAATCTCGGCGAACTCCGCCGCATGCAGGAGCGTCTGCCGGAAGCCGAAACCCTCGCCCGCCGCGCGCTGGCGATCCGCGAGAAATCGCTCGGCCCCGATCATGCCGACGTCGCCGCCAGCCTCAACAATCTCGCCATCGTCTTCACCCGCGAAGGCCGCGCCAGCGAAGCGGAGGGGCTGCTGACCCGATCGCTCGCGATCCAGCAAAAATCCTTCGGCGCAGATCATCCCAGTGTCGCCATCGCGCTGAACAATCTGGCCGAAGCCAAATCCACGATGGGCCAGAAGAAAGAGGCGGAAGAGCTATTCCGTCGCTCGCTCGCCATTCGCGAAAAGAGCGCCGGCCGCGACCATCCCGATACGGCCACCGCCATCGACAATCTGGTCAACCTCCTCACCGACGACAACCGCGCCAATGACGCCGAGCCGCTGGCCCGTCGGTCGCTTGCCATTCGCGAGGCGGCCCTCGGTCCGCGCCACCCGCGCGTGGCCAACAGTCTCAACAATCTCGCCGTGGTGCTGGATACGCTCGGCAATGCGCATGAGGCCGAACCGCTGCTGAAGCGCGCTTTGGACATCCGCACCGCCACGCTGGGGGACACCCACCCCGATGTCGCCAACAGCTACAACAATCTCGGCGCCCATTATCTCGATGTCCGGGACTGGCAGCAGGCCCATGATGCCTTCACCCGCGCCTCCGCGATCCTGATCGCACGCAATGCGCCCGAAACGAGCGATACCTCGCCCGCCAGCGATCTTAGCTTCAAGGACGGCACCAATCCCTTCCCGGGCGCCATCGTCGCCGCCTATCAGCTCGCCGACACGATACCGGCGCAGCAAGCCACATTGCGGGCACAGGCTTTTGAGAGCGCGCAACGTATTGGTGACGAACAGGCTGCCAAGGCCATTGCAGGCATGTCTGCCCGCGTCGCGGCTGGCGGCGGCGACCTCTCCTCCAAAGTGCGGCAGCGGCAGGATCTCGCCGATCAGGCCGTCGCCACCGATCAGTTGCTGATCTCTGCGCTGTCGCAGCCAGCCTCTGCGCGTCGTCCGCAGAAGGACCAGGCCATCCGCGCCCGCGCCGCTGCGATCGCAGCCCAGATCACGGATATCGACCGCACCATCGCCACGCAATTCCCGGATTACGCGACATTCGTCACTCGCAGTCCGACAGCACTCGCCGATGTCCAAAGCCAGCTCGGCCCCAGGGAAGCGCTGCTGCTGTTCACCACCACCGAGCGATACACCTTCGTCTGGACGGTGACCAAGACCGATATCCGCTGGCATTCGGCGCAGCTCGGCGCCAAGCAGCTCACCGATACGGTGCGCGTCCTGCGCTGCGGTCTCGATGACGAAGCCTGGCTCGGCAAGAGCGACTGCGTCGAGAAATACGGCCTCAAGAAGCCACCGGGCGGCGGCCAGTTGCCCTTCGATTCCGAACTCGCTTACGGCCTCTATCACGCTTTGCTCGAACCGATCGCCAAGCAGATCGACGGCAAGGAGCTGATCCTGGTTCCCTCGGGCCCGCTGGCGACATTGCCGTTCCAGGTGCTGCTCACCGAAAAGCCACCCGGCGGTCCGCAGGCTTTTGCCGATGCCCCATGGCTCGCCAAGCGTTTCGCCACCACGGTTCTGCCATCGGTGTCGAGCCTGAAATCGCTCCGTCAGGTGGCGAAATCCAGCCGCGCGCAGAAGCCTTATGTCGGCATCGGCAATCCGATCCTCGACGGTGACGCCGAACGCGCCAAGCTCGCGCGCCAGTTCCAGAGCTGTGCGGCCATCATGGAGGCGCGACAGGACCAGCTCGCCCAGCGCAAGGTCCGCTCCACCGTCTCCCTCACCGGCGGCACCGCCGATCTCGAACAGCTCAAGCGCCTCGCCCCGTTGCCGGAAACAGCCATCGAGCTCTGCGCCGTCGCCGAGCGCTTCTCGCCCGTGCGTGGCGATGTCTATCTCGCCAATGCCGCCACCGAGGCGCAGATCAAGGCACTGAATGCCAGCGGCCAGCTCGCGCAATATCGCGTGCTGCATTTCGCCACCCATGGCGCGTTGGCCGGCCAGGTCCGCGGCACCATCGAGCCCGGCCTGATCATGACCCCGCCGCAGCAGACCTCGCGCGAGGACGACGGCTATCTGTCATCGTCCGATATTTCCGCGTTGAAGCTCGATGCCGATTGGGTCGTGCTGTCCGCCTGCAACACCGCGGGCGGCGAAAAGGCCAATGCCGAAGCGTTCTCCGGCCTCACCCGCGCATTCTTTTATGCCGGCTCGCGCGCGCTGCTGGTCACCCATTGGCCGGTGAATTCGCAGGCCGCCGTCATCATCACCACGGGCACCACCAATGCGCTGGCCACCCAGCGTGAACTCGGCCGGTCCGAGGCTTTCCGCCGTTCGCTGGTCAATCTGATCGGCAAAGGCGGCGCCTATGCGCATCCGAGCGTCTGGGCGCCCTTCGTGCTGGTGGGGAATGGCGGCGCTTAGGCTTTTGTTTCATGGGAGCGCCGCCACGAAACACAACGGTACACCGATGAAACCGTTTTCCCTTTCGACGCCAAAGCGCTGAAACCGCCCATGGTTATCAATCCGTCCAACGCTGCAGCGGACATCGCCGCATACCCTGGACGGAGACAGCCATGCGCATCCTCAGCTTCATCCTCGCCTTCGGCTTCGCTTTTGCCGCCCCGAACTTCAATGCCACTGCCGACAGCAGTCTGCCCGGTGCCGGCGCTTTCACCTATTCCGGTTCGCAGCTGGAGAAGACGACGATCGCGCATTTAACGCTGACCGCTCGCGGCAGAATGAAGCCACTGAGCGCGAAAGAAGACATTCGCCCGACATCTGCAGAAGTTGCTCGCGGCTAACGCCTCGGTTTACGGCCTGCCAGACAATGCGTTCATGACTTTTGGGTCCAGACGAACGGTCTTGTGATCGACAAGCCCAAACCCCTGCTCCAGCTCCCAATGCGCCCAACCCCAGCAGGATTTCTCAGCAGCGTGCACGACAGCCTTGAGCCATCGTAACCGACTGTCGAGCGGGGCATGTTCCTTCAGCACACCAAACTCGTTGATGATGATCGGACGTCGGAACTTCTTTTGCCATTCTAAAGCCGGCTTCAGGGAATTCGTCACAACATCCCCTTTGCGGCTCTCGGTAATCGCTGCATCGAGATCGCTCAACGCTTTCGGTGATGTGCGCTCGAGGTGGCGGCGAATGGCCTGGACCGCACGCGAAGATGGAGCGATTGGATAAGGTAGTCCACGCACGTGATATAACGGCGATTCCAAATCCCAATGGCCCTGGTGAGTGAAAACCATGGGATCGTAAACGTGGATGGCATAGACCACATTCAGGTCGGCCAGCGGATTGAACTGCGGCAAGGAATCGGCGCGCTGCCAGTAGGTAGGTCCGACAATCAGGGTCGTATCAGGCAAAAGCATTCGGACATATCTCGCCAACTCTTCGGCCTGGGTCTGCCAGACATCCGGCTTCAAGTCGGGTTCATTCATAAGCTCGGCGAGGACCGATTTTGTCGGAAATCTCTTGATGATATCCGCCAGACGACGCCACCCGTCCTTGGCGGCATCGATCCCCGCTTTGGTGTCAGCGCGGAACAGGCGACCAAAGCGATCACCGGGGTGAAGATCGACGGAAACGACAAAGCCCAACGCGACGAGCTCTCTGACGGCCGCCTCGACACGGACGAGCTGCGCCTGAATTTCGGCATCGTCAGTGAAGCGGGACATCACCTGTTCTCCCGGTACGGGGAGACGGACGTGACCAAGTCCGGCTTTACGCAATGCCCGCAAGACGCCTGGGTCCGGGCGGGGCGATGTTGCGCTGTCCATCCAACCCGCCAGATTGACGCCACGCGCCAATCTTTCCAGCATGCCGCGATCGACGCCCGGCTCAAGCTCGGGGCAAATCAAGTCCGATCGCGCCCAGACAGTTGCTATCGTGAGGTACAGAAACAGCAACGCCACCGACAAGATACGTAGCGGCAGCGTTACAGTTCCGATCATTTCACGTCCTGCGACCAATATCTGCTAATGTTGGCCCAGCCTCGCGCCCCAGATGGGCTAGACGGGCTCTGCGAGCGCAACCGCTGCCACCTTCTGATTGACGACCAAACCAAGCAACGAGTTATTGAAGCTGCCAAACGCCTCCAATGCCTGGTGGTAGACGGCAGCCTCGGCCGCTCCTTCGCGCGTTAGTATGACAGTGTAGTCCGCAACTGCCGCCAAAGACGTCACACGACCGAGCTCGGCCACGGATGGCGCGTCTACGATGATTACGCCGTAACTGTCAGTGATCCGACGCGGCGACGCGCCGATCGCCTCTTTGCCGCCGGACAGAACAGCAAACGCCGTCGAGAGGTCGCAGGTGAAAACCGTGGAAGCGTCATCAGCGGGCAGATTGGTCGTGCCGGTGCCCTTGTCGGCGACACGGACCAAAAGCGCTTTGAGCCCGCGATCGCAAACAGACCGGAACAGCGATCTGGCCACAACCGACTTGCCGACCCCCCGCTCGATTGACGCAACGAGCACGACCATCGCGCGCTTTCGGGGATTCGCAATGATCGCTTCGACCAGTCCTCGCAGATGTGTTTGCGATTCTGCCTCGACGTCACCCGGCCGCTGCCAGACCGTGCGCGCCGCGCCCAAGGAGGGCAGATGCGGGATAC
>CALRZK010000004.1:0-16769 GCA_943372615.1 Bradyrhizobium ivorense
AGATCGTGCCGACGCGCTTGCCGCGAAAGATCTTCATGGCTGTCGCCGACAGCAGCGGCCCGCGCGAGCCCACCATGCTGCCGAAGCAGACGACGAAGCCGGTCAGCAGGACGTAGCTGGGATACCATTGCAGCAGCCACAGCATTCCGATGCCGAGCAGCGAGCAGGAATAGCTGAACAGGATCGACGGTCGCCGGCCGATCACGCCGTCGAGCCAGCTGATGCCCAGCATGCCGACCAGCAATGCAACGCCGCTGAAACCCCAGGCCGTTGCTGCTTGCAGAGGCGGGAAGCCGACATCGACGAGATAGGCCACCACTTGCGGCGTGATGGCGTACATGCCGATAGCGGTGAAGAAGAATGTGCCAAATAGCGCCCAGAACGCGTGGTGGCGCATGGCGGAGACAAGCGTCCATCCTTCGTCAATCAGATCGTCGCCTCCCTTCGGCTTTTCGAGATGCGGCGATCCCGCGCTGAACTTGCGCCAGGGGAGGATCAGAAGCGGGAGCATGAGCGCGAGGGCTGCGAAGCCGAACGTCCGATAGGCGCCGCGCCATTCGATATGGTCGATCAGCAATTGAGCGAGCGGCAGCAGGATAAGAACGCCGGCGCCGGTCGCCGAGTAGACGACCGACATCGCCGTCGGCAGGCGCTTGCCGAACCAGCGCCCAAGCATCAATGCGTTCGGAACGTTGCCGATGCAGGCGACGGCAAAGCCGAAGCACAGCCCCATCGCCAGCTGGAATTGCCAGAGCTGCTGGGAATGCGCCGCAGCAAGCAGGGAGCAGCCGAGCACGGCGAGGCCGGTGAGAAAAACCGTCCGAGGGCCTGAGCGATCGAACAGGCGTCCGACCAGCGGCGAGGAGAGGCCGACACACAGCGCCGTCAGCGAATAGATCGAAACGACTTCGCCACGATCCCAACCAAAGGATTGCGAGACTGGCAGCAGGAAGACCGTAAAGCTTTCCTGCAGTCCGCGGCCAAACAGAGAGAGCGTAAAGCAGAGGCCGAGGACGGTCAGTCCGGTCCGTTGGGACGACTTCAGATCCATCGAGCGCTCTTCTTCCACGGCGATTGCGATGGCGCCATGGGACGCGCTTCGCTCGCCGTGGACAAGTGCGCTGGGTGAATGCGGCTATGCAGGCTTGAGCAGGATGTGCCGCTTCTTGCCGAGCGAGAGCTTGATGACACCTTCCGGTGTCAGCTGCGCCGGAGTCAGCAGCATCTTCTCGTCATCGACGGCGATGTCATTGACGCGCAGCCCGCCGCCCTTGATCTGCCGACGCGCTTCACCATTCGAAGCGACGAAGCCGGCATTCACGAAGGCCGCGAGGACGCCGACGCCGGCCTCCAGCTCACCGCGCGGAATATTGACGGTCGGCAGGCTCTCGGCGAGCGCGCCTTCTTCAAAAGTCTTGCGCGCGGTCTCGGCGGACGCTTCCGCAGCTTCGCGGCCGTGAACGACAGCCGTAGCTTCGGTCGCGAGGATCTTCTTCGCTTCGTTGATCTCCGAACCACCGAGCGCTGCGAGTTTCGCGATCTCGTCCAGCGGCAGCCGCGTAAAGACCTTCAGGAACCGACCGACATCGGCGTCCTCGGTATTGCGAAAGTACTGCCAGAAGTCATAGGGGCTGAAGAGGTCGCCGTTGAGCCAGACAGCGCCGGAGGCCGACTTGCCCATCTTCTCGCCGGACGATTTCGTCAGCAGCGGCGTGGTCAGCGCATAGAGCTGCGGGCCGCCCATGCGGTGGCTGAGATCGACGCCATTGATGATGTTGCCCCACTGATCGGAGCCGCCCATCTGCAGGATCGTGCCGTAGCGACGGTTGAGCTCCGTAAAATCGTAGCCCTGCATGATCATGTAGTTGAATTCGAGGAAGGACAGCGACTGGTCACGGTCAAGGCGCAGCTTCACGCTGTCGAAGGACAGCATGCGGTTGACCGAGAAATGCCGGCCGACATCGCGCAAAAACTCCACATAGTTCAGCTTCAGCAGCCAGTCGGCATTGTTGACCATCAGCGCGTCGGTCGGGCCATCGCCGTAACGCAGCATCTTGCCAAAAATCTTCTTGATGCCTTCGATATTCTCCGCGATCTTTTCGACCGTCAGCAGCGAGCGCTGGTCGTCGCGGAACGAGGGATCGCCGACCATCGAGGTGCCGCCGCCCATCAGCGTGATCGGGCGATGTCCAGTCTGCTGGAACCAGTACAGCATGGTCACCGAGATCAGATTGCCGATATGCAGGCTGGTCGCCGTGGCGTCATAGCCCACATAAGCCGTGACCGGTCCCTTGCAGCAGGCGGCATCCAGTGCTTGCGCGTCGGAGACCTGATGGATCAGGCCGCGCTGGTCCAGCACGTTGAGGAAATCGGACTTGTAGGTGGTCATCGGTTCGGGACTCGGGTCTGAAGGTTTTACGCCGCCTCAATCAATCGGCAGCATGCTGGCGGCGACTGAGCCGCCAGAGGGTGGTTAGGTATAAGATTGGGCGGTTCGGCACAAGTTTGGACCGGAATTCAGGGGATTTGGCGTGACCAAGGCGCTGCGGGCGATCGGGCTGATGAGCGGAACCTCGATGGACGGGGTGGACGTCGCCATGATCGAGACCGATGGCGAGCGGGTCACGTCTTTCGGCCCGTCAGGTTATCGGCCCTATGCCGAGGCCGAGCGGGGGCTGCTGCGGCAAGCGCTGAGCGATGCCGTCGGGATGACCGATCGCAATGCGCGGCCAGGCGTGCTGGCGGAGGCCGAGCGTGTGGTGACCGAGGCCCATGCCGAAGCGGTCGAGGCCTTCCTGTCGGCGCACGGGATCGCGCGCGACACTGTCGATCTCGTCGGTTTCCATGGACAGACCGTTCTGCATCGGCCGGCCGATCGCCTGACAGTGCAGATCGGGGATGGCGAGGGGCTCGCCAAGCGGCTTGGTTTGCCCGTCGTCTATGACATGCGCGCCGCAGACGTTGCGGCTGGCGGGCAGGGCGCGCCACTGGTCCCGGTCTATCATCGCGCACTGGCGCGCGGGCTCGATCGCAGCGGGCCGTCGATCGTGGTCAATATCGGTGGCGTTTCCAACATCACCTATATCGATGGCGACGATGCGCTGATCGCCTGCGACACCGGCCCCGGCAATGCGCTGCTTGACGACTTCGTGTTGCAGAGCGCCGGACAGCCGTTCGACGCGAGCGGTGCCTTGGCAGCCCAGGGACAGGTGGATGAGGCCTGGGTCGCTCAGGCACTCCGGAATCCATTCTTTAATGCGCCGCCGCCGAAATCGCTCGATCGCAATCACTTTGCTGCGCTGACCGTCGAGGGCAAATCAGCGACCGATGGCGCCGCGACGCTCACGGCTTTCACCGCTGCGAGCATCGCAGCGATTTCTCCGCTGCTACCGAAGCCGCCGGGCGCCTTCATCGTCGCTGGCGGCGGGGCGCAAAATCCGACCTTGCTGGCTATGCTCCGTGATCGTGTCGCGCCTGCATCGGTCGAGAGCGCCGATGCGCTTGGCTGGTCAGCTAACGCCATGGAAGCACAGGCTTTCGCATTTCTCGCGGTTCGCAGCACAAAGCAGTTGCCGCTGACCTTTCCTGGGACGACCGGCGTCACTGCAGCGATAACCGGCGGCGTGTGTGCGGGATCACTAAGTTAGCTTCGCGATTCGCAAAGCCTGAGCCACTGATGAGCCTCTTGCGAGCGCGCTCGACAACGAACACCAGCCCGTGATCGCGCCATCAATTTCCGTGATGACGATGGTAATTCGCTGCCGTATCGGCGCGGTGTTTGTTGCCCAAAACCCACAGCTCGCAAATGATGCTGCGTCAATTGACCTCTGCCATTGTGTCGCAGCATTGCCACCAACAGATTGACATCGAACGGTCGCGGTAGCGGCCAGAAGATGACGCGATGCCGGATGCGTGAACGCTCATGCGCTCGCTCACGGTCACGCTCTGGAGGCATCATGACGACGATCAAGCAGATCATCCTTGGCTCGGCAGCAGCACTGATGGCGATCGGCAGCGCGCAGGCGGCAGACCTTCCGATGAAGGCCAAGGCCGTCGAATACGTCAAGGTCTGCTCGCTCTATGGCGCGGGCTTCTACTACATCCCGGGCACGGACACGTGTATCAAGATCGGCGGCGCGATCCGCATCGATACGACGATCAATGGCGGCCCCTATGATGCGCCGTTCTGGCAGGGCGGTGCCGGCGGAAACAATCTCTGGACCAAGGACTATTACCTCACCCGTGATCGTATCAATCTGACAACGGATACGCGCACATCGACCGAATACGGCATGGTTCGCACCTACGCGAATTTCCAGCTCGATTTTACCCAGGGCCGCGACAGCATCGCCGGCGGTTTCACGGAAGTCGATCTGGCCTTCATTCAGTTCGGCGGTTTCACCTTCGGCAAGGCGGTCTCGCAATTCGATCCGCAATGGGCGCTGACCAAGCCTTATATCTCGTCAGGTTTCCTCGCTGGTTCGAACAACAGCACAGGCCTGCCGCAGATCGCCTACACCGCCGAATTCGGCAACGGCGTGTCAGCTTCGCTCTCGCTTGAAAACGCATCGCCCTATCGCAATGCCGGTCTCTATAACACCGCGAATTTTATCGTCGCGCCGGGCGCGGGCCAGTTCCTGAATCAGCAATATGGCGTGGCGTCCTATACGTTCCTTGGCAATTCCTATGGCGGCAACCACATTCCAGACATCGTCGGCAATGTCCGCCTCGACCAGAAATGGGGCTCGCTGCATTTCGGCGCAGCGATGCACACCATCACGCCGGGTTTCTACGGCGCGAACGAAGCGACGGGGCATGCTGATGACTCATACGGCTTTGCCGTCACCGGCGCGGTGGAGTTCAAGGAACTGCCGACTGGCGCGGGCGACAGCCTGAAAATCGAAACGTCCTATGGCAAGGGCGCCACCAAATATGTGTTCGGCGGTGGCACGCTCGATACCCAAGGCGGCGGCCGCTTTGCCAAGTTCGACGGCAGCACGGTCGGCTTCGGCTATCTGCTCGATGGCGTGTTCGGCACCAACGGCCAGATCCAGCAGGCGGAGACGTGGCAGGTCAGCGCGTTCTACGAGCATTACTGGAACACGGCGTGGCGCACGTCGCTGTTCGGCAACTACAGCCACATCTCCTATGGTGACGGCGGCAATGCGTTGCTCGCGGCAGCGTTCAGCCCGGCTGGCGGACGGCTCGGCGCCGGCAGCGCGGCATCTCCGACTGGCGCGACGGCGGGAAGTATCTCGAATACGACCAACAATTTCGATTTCGCGATCACCCAGATCGGTACGCGGACGGCCTGGACCCCGGTGAAAAACCTGACCCTCTCGGCTGAGTTCACCTATACGCGCCTCGATCAGAATCTCGGGGGCACTTACACCGGTAGTGTGACCGGCAAGCCGGCCAATCAGCCTTACGATATCCGCGACCAGAATCTCTATAACGGCTCGGTGCAGATCCTGCGCTCGTTCTGATCGCAGCCACGTCGCAACGAAAAAGCCCTCGGCCGGTTGGCCGAGGGCTTTTTGTTTGAGGCTGGTCGCGAGCGATTAGCGCACGTTGGCGAGGCGCATGTCGAGATAGCTCGTCACCGATTCCATCAGCGGCTCGAGCTTGTTGTCGAAGAAGTGGTTGGCGCCGGGGATGACCTGTTGGTCGATCACGATGCCCTTCTGGGTCTTCAGCTTCTCGACCAACGTGTTGACGTCCTTGGCCGGCACCACGGCGTCCTTGTCGCCATGGACGATCAGGCCCGAGGACGGGCAGGGCGCCAGGAACGAGAAGTCATAGAGATTGGCCGGGGGAGCGATCGAGATGAAACCTTCGACCTCCGGACGGCGCATCAGGAGCTGCATGCCGATCCAGGCGCCGAAGGAGAAGCCGGTCACCCAGCAGGCGCGCGCTTCGGGATTGATCGACTGTGCCCAGTCGAGCGCCGCTGCGGCATCCGACAGCTCGCCGGTGCCATGGTCGAACGAACCCTGGCTGCGGCCGACGCCGCGGAAATTGAAGCGCAGCACCGAGAAGCCGCGATGCACGAAGGCGTAATAGCACTGATAGACGATCTGGTGGTTCATCGTGCCGGCGAATTGCGGGTGCGGATGCAGCACCATGGCGATCGGCGCGTTCTTCTGCTTGGCAGGATGATAGCGGCCTTCGATACGGCCGGCAGGGCCTGCAAAAATAACTTCGGGCATCGTGATCCTTGGTCCCGGTAAAATCTGGTCCCGGTCTCGGCGCGGCGGTGGTCAGCGCGCCCGGTGAGACGGGCAATCGGCGCCGCAGGAGGCCGCGCCGGGTGGAGTGGAGGCCGCGTTCTACCATAAGCGCAGGGGCGAAAAGCAAGCATATTGAACGTTTCAAGACGCGTCCGGACGCGCATTCGCCGCCAAGTTGGTCTAAGAGACGCTCAAGGAACCGAAGGAGATCAGGTTTGGCGCGCCCGCGTGTCTATCTCGACTGGAACGCGACCACCCCGCTGCGCGATGAAGCGCGGGCGGCGATGTTGGCTGCCATGGATGCGGTCGGGAACCCGTCCTCGGTCCATGCTGAGGGCCGGCAAGCCAGGCGCCTGGTCGAGGATGCCCGTGCCGCCGTCGCCGCGGCGGTCGGCGCTGAGGCTCGGCAGGTAGTTTTTACGTCAGGTGGAACCGAGGCCAATGTGCTGGCGCTGGTTCCGGGGACGGCCCGCAAGGGTGGGGCGCCCGTCGAGCGACTGATCGTATCGGCCGTGGAGCATCCCTCGGTGATGGCTGCGGGGCGGTTCTCGTCGCATGCGGTGGCGGTGCGTGAGGTTGACCGAAACGGCACGGTCGATCCCGCGCGTTTGCAGGCATTGCTGGCAGATGGCGCGCCTGCATTGGTGTCAGTGATGGCGGCAAATAACGAAACGGGCGCGCTGCAGCCGATCGCTGATATTGCTCATGTGGTGCGTGAGGCGGGCGGGATTCTGCATGTCGATGCAGTGCAGGCTCTTGGAAAAATTTCGATCGATATCAAAGAATTGCAAGCCGATCTTCTATCGATTTCTGCGCACAAGATTGGCGGCCCCAAAGGCATCGGCGCGCTGGTGATCGGCGATGGTCTGCGCGGCCCCGAGCCGCTGCTTCGCGGTGGCGGGCAGGAGTTGTCGCGGCGAGCCGGTACGGAGAATGTCATCGGAATCGCTGGCTTTGGCGCCGCCGCGAAGGCTGCCGTTTCTGGCTTGCCGGAGATGGCGAAAATCGTCGAATTGCGCGCATTTCTCGAAGCGGGCTTGCGGCAGCACAACGACGTCATGCTGTTCGCGCAGGACGTTCCCCGCCTGCCGAACACCATCCTGTTCGGCGCCCCCGGGTTGCGCGCGGAGACGGCGGTGCTTGGATTTGATCTGGAAGGTATCGCGGTATCGTCGGGTTCCGCCTGTTCCTCTGGTAAGGTGCAGCCGTCCCATGTGATCGCGGCGATGGGTTTCGGGCCGGACCTGACCCGCAGCGCGATTCGTCTGAGCCTGGGGTGGTCGACCAGTCACGAAGACGTGGAACTTTGCCTTCAGGCTTGGAAAAAGCTTGCCGGCACACTAATTAAGCAGAGCGACGAAACAGAGGTTGAACGGTTCTAAGGCTGGTGATTTTCCCGCCGGAACGTCGTAAAGACCCCCGCAAGTTCTGAATTTGGTTTGGTTATGTCCACCGCGGTCCTTGAAACCGCGAGCGGAGGATTTGAATGGCTGCCGTACAAGAAACCATCGATCAGGTTCGCCTCATCGATGTCGATCAATATCGTTATGGGTTCGAGACCAACATCGAATCCGAGCTCGCCCCGAAGGGTTTGAGCGAAGATATCGTCCGTTATATTTCCGCGAAGAAGAATGAGCCCGAGTGGATGCTGGAATGGCGCCTCGAGGCCTATCGTCGCTGGTTGACCATGGAAGAGCCCACCTGGGCGCGCGTCGATTATCCGAAGATCGACTTCCAGGACATTCACTACTACGCGGCGCCAAAGAAGAAATCGATCGCCTCGCTGGACGAGATCGATCCCGAGATTCTGAAGACCTATGAGAAGCTCGGCATTCCGCTGCGTGAAGTCGCGATGCTGGAAGGCGTCGAGCCGCAGCCGGGTGACGAGAATCCCGAGCGCCGCAAGATCGCCGTCGATGCTGTGTTCGATTCGGTCTCGGTCGCGACCACGTTCCAGGCCGAGCTGAAGAAGGCCGGCGTGATCTTTATGCCGATCTCGGAAGCCATCCGCGAGCATCCCGATCTGGTGAAGCAGTATCTCGGCACGGTGGTCCCCACCTCCGACAACTTCTACGCCACGCTGAACTCGGCCGTGTTCTCCGACGGCTCCTTCGTCTACATCCCGCCGGGCGTGAAGTGCCCGATGGAGCTGTCCACTTACTTCCGCATCAACGAGCGCAATACCGGCCAGTTCGAGCGCACGCTGATCATCGCCGACAAGGGCGCCTACGTGTCCTATCTCGAAGGCTGCACCGCGCCGCAGCGCGACGAGAACCAGCTGCATGCCGCCGTGGTCGAACTCGTCACCCTCGACGATGCCGAGATCAAGTATTCGACGGTGCAGAACTGGTATCCGGGAAATTCGGAAGGCAAGGGCGGCATCTACAATTTCGTCACCAAGCGTGGCGACTGCCGTGGCAACAATTCCAAGATCTCCTGGACCCAGGTCGAGACCGGTTCGGCCATCACCTGGAAATATCCAAGCTGCATTCTGCGCGGTGACAATTCGCGCGGCGAGTTCTACTCGATCGCGATTTCGAACGGCTATCAGCAGGTCGATAGCGGCACCAAGATGATCCATCTCGGCAACAACACCACGAGCCGGATCATCTCCAAGGGCATCGCTGCCGGCAAGTCGCAGAACACCTATCGTGGTCTCGTGACTGCCAATCGCAAGGCGAAGAACGCCCGTAACTTCACGGCGTGTGACTCGCTTCTGATCGGTGATCAGTGCGGCGCGCATACGGTGCCGTATATCGAGGCGAAGAACTCCTCGGCGCTGTTCGAGCACGAAGCCACCACGTCGAAGATTTCGGAAGACGTGCTGTTCTATTGCATCCAGCGCGGCCTGAGCCAGGAAGAGGCCGTCGGCCTCGTGGTCAACGGCTTCGTCAAGGACGTGCTGCAGCAGCTCCCGATGGAGTTTGCTGTGGAAGCGCAGAAGCTCATCTCGATCTCGCTCGAAGGCAGCGTGGGATAGTCACGACGATGCGGAAAATCCTCGAGCTTCTCTTGGGTTTGCCGCTCGCGATTTCGCTGCTCCTCGCTTTTGTCGGTGCCATGCTTGCTCTGTTTGGCGGCATGTTCGCTTTCGAAAATGCGAGAGTGGTTGGAGGGACGATCTGCGGAATTGGAGCATTGGCTTTCTTTGCTCTGCTGCTGTTGTCTCCTCTTGGTGAATTCTTCGCTCTGGCTGACGGAATGCAGTCCAACAGAGCGGCTCAGTCGAATGTGAATGAAGTGGCCAAGGCGCCAGAGCGCGCGCCGGGCAAGAAGGATAGAGAGAATGACCGCGTTGCTTGAAGTCAAAAACCTGCAGGTTCGTGTCGAGGATCGCGAGATTCTCCATGGGCTCACTATGACCGTGAATGCCGGCGAAGTGCATGCGATCATGGGCCCGAACGGTTCGGGCAAGTCCACGCTGTCCCACGTCATCGCCGGCAAGCCCGGTTATGAAGTCACCGGCGGCGAGATCCTGTTCAAGGGCGAAGACCTGCTGGAAATGGAAGCCGACGAGCGCGCCGCCAAGGGCGTGTTCCTGGCGTTCCAGTATCCGGTGGAAATCCCCGGCGTCGCCACCATGACCTTCCTGCGCACCGCGCTGAACGCGCAGCGCAAGGCGCGCGGCGAAGCGGAATTCTCCACGCCTGACTTCCTCAAGAAGGTGCGTGAAGTCGCCGCCTCCTTGAACATCCCGCAGGACATGCTCCGCCGCGGCGTTAATGTCGGATTCTCCGGTGGTGAGAAGAAGCGCAACGAAGTGCTGCAGATGGCGCTGTTCCAGCCGAGCCTCTGCATTCTCGATGAAATGGATTCCGGTCTCGATATCGACGCGCTGCGCATCGCCTCGGAAGGCGTCAATGCACTGCGCTCGTCGGATCGCGCCATGGTCGTGATCACCCACTATCAGCGCCTGCTGAACTACATCGTGCCGGACCACGTGCATGTGATGTCGAAGGGCCGCGTCGTGAAGACCGGCGGCAAGGAACTGGCGCTCGAACTCGAAGCCTCGGGTTACGCGCAGTATGAAGACGCGGCAGCCTGAGTGAGACAATCATGAATGTAGCTGTAGCAAAGACCACGACGGGCGCGACGCTGGACGGTACCTTTGCCGCCGCGCGCGGTCGTCTGCCCGGTAGCGGGCCCGTCACCGAAACGCGCCAGCGCGCTTTCGATGCCTTCGCCGTCAATGGCCTGCCGAACCGGCGCGTCGAGGAATGGAAATATACTGATCTCCGCAAGCTGCTCGGCGATGTCGCGCCGCTGGCGGCTGCACCCGACGCTGGCGCGCTGGATGCGGCTCGCAATGCTGTCGCTGCGCTGAAGGATGGCGACACGCAGAAGCTGGTTCTGGTCGACGGCGTGTTCGCCGCCGACCTCTCCGATCTCAATGCGGAGAGCGGCGTTACCATTCATGTGCTGAGCGCCGTGCTCGCCAATGATGCCAACCCCGCGCGCGCTGATCTGCTGCTGAGCAAGGTCAATGACGTGATGCTGTCGCTCAATGCGGCCTTCGCGACCGATGGCGTGGTCATCGGTGTTGCCGAAGGCACCGAGCTGACCAAGCCGCTGCATATCGTGCATGTGGCGACCAAGCCAAAGGCGGCGTCCTTCACGCGTTCGCTGGTGCAGGTCGGCAACAAGGCCAAGGCCACGCTGGTCGAGACCTTTGTCGCGACGGGTACCGCAAAAGCCTATCAGGTCCACGACACCACCGTGATCTGGGTCGGCGACGAGAGCGACGTGCAGCATGTGCGCGTGATGGAAGACGCGCTCGATGCGGCCTCCATCGCCAGCGCTATCGTCACTGTCGGTGCGAAGTCGAAGTTCAACACCTTCAGCCTGACCACCGGCGGCAATCTCAGCCGCTATCAGAGCTTCATCACGCTGGCTGGCGAGGGCACCGAGCTCTCCACCAACAGCATTCATCTGCTGCGCGGCCAGCAGCATGCCGATTGCACCTTCGTGATCGACCATGCGACGCCCGGCTGCCTCAGCCGCGAAAATTTCCGCGCGGTGCTGGATGATCGCGCCCATTCGGTGTTCCAGGGCAAGATCAACGTGCATCAGATCGCCCAGCAGACGGACGGCAAGATGATGTCGCGCGCGCTGTTGCTCTCGGATGATGCCGAGATCGACAACAAGCCCGAACTCGAAATCTTTGCCGACGACGTGCAGTGCGGTCACGGCGCCACGGTCGGTGCGCTCGATGACTCCTTGCTGTTCTATCTGCGTGCCCGCGGTCTTCCCGAGAAGGAAGCGCAGGCTTTGCTGATCCAGGCTTTCGTGGGCGAGGCGCTGGAGTCGATCGAGAATGACGACCTGCGCGATGTTGCCATCTCGGCTGCCGAGCGTTGGTTGGGGACGCGTGCATGAACGAGCATCCGGCGGTTATCAACGGCTCCTATGACGTCGAACTGATCCGCAAGGATTTTCCGGCGCTGGCGATGCAGGTCTATGGCAAGCCGCTGGTCTATCTCGACAACGCGGCCTCGGCGCAGAAGCCGAATGCCGTGCTCGATCGCATGACCGAGGCCTATAAGTCCGAATATGCCAACGTGCATCGCGGGCTGCATTACCTCGCCAATGCCGCGACCGAAGCCTATGAGGGCGCGCGCACCAAGGTGCAGCACTTCCTTAATGCCAAGCGTCCGGAAGAGATCATCTTCACGCGCAATGCCACGGATGCGCTCAACACGGTAGCTGCAAGCTTCGGCGGCGACAACATCAAGGAAGGCGACGAGATCGTGGTCTCCATCATGGAGCACCATTCGAACATCGTGCCTTGGCACTTCCTGCGCGAACGCCACGGCGCTGTCATCAAGTGGGCGCCCGTCGATGACGAAGGCAACTTCCTGATCGACGAATTCGAGAAGCTGCTGACGGATCGTACCAAGATCGTCGCCATCACGCAGATGTCGAATGCGCTGGGCACGCAAGTGCCAGTGAAGGAAGTGACGGCCATCGCCCATGCGCGCGGCATTCCGGTGCTGGTGGATGGCAGCCAGGCCGCCGTGCACGGCGTCATCGACGTGCAGGACATCGATTGCGACTTCTACGTCTTCACTGGTCACAAGCTGTACGGCCCGACCGGCATCGGCGTGCTCTACGGCAAATATGATCGCCTCGCGTCCATGCGGCCCTATGCCGGCGGCGGCGAGATGATCCGTGAAGTCTCGAAGGAGTGGGTCACCTATGGCGACCCGCCGCATCGGTTCGAGGCGGGCACGCCGGCGATTGTTGAGGCGATCGGCCTCGGTGCGGCCATCGACTACGTGAACTCGATCGGCCGTGAGCGGATCGCTGCTCATGAGCACGACCTTCTGACCTATGCGGAAGGCAAGCTCCGCGAGATCAACTCGCTGCGCATCTTCGGCTCGGCGAAGATCAAGGGGCCGGTGATCTCGTTCGAGATGAAGGGGGCGCATGCCCATGACATCGCGACGGTGATCGACCGCCAGGGCATTGCGGTGCGTGCGGGCACCCATTGCGTGATGCCGCTTCTGGAACGATTCAATGTCACGGCTACCTGCCGTGCGTCGTTCGGACTGTATAATACCCGCGAAGAAATCGATCATCTCGCGCAGGCGTTGATCAAGGCACGGGAGCTTTTCGCATGAGTGACACCGCAGAGGTCAAGATTCCGGAGATGGAAACCGTCTCCGCGCTGGATCCGGCCGAAACCGAGCGCATGGGCACGGAAATCGTCGCCGCGCTGAAGACGGTGTTCGATCCGGAAATTCCGGCGGACATCTACGAACTCGGCCTGATCTACAAGGTCGATATCAAGGACGATCGCGGTATCGACATCGACATGACGTTGACCACGCCGAATTGCCCGGCGGCGGAAGAGCTGCCGACCATGGTGGAGAACGCCGTGGCCAGCGTGCCGGGCGCCGGCATCGTCAAGGTCAACATCGTCTGGGAGCCGACCTGGACGCCGGACCGGATGAGCGACGAGGCCCGCCTCGTGCTCAATATGTGGTGACGGATTGATCGAATGGCTGAAGAGGCACACTGGGAAGATCAGGTGTCGCGCTCGGCCTACGACTTTGCGCTGGATTGCGCGAAGCTTTACACGCGCTGTCCGTCCGACGAGCAGCATCTCGTCCGTATTGTCAGCGATCTGATTACCGAATTATGGGATCGCGGTTTCTCGCAGACGGATATTCGGTCTGCATTCGAGCAAGCGGTAGCCGCGATGCCTCGTTATGCAGCCGGAGCGGAGCGCAATGGAACGGGCGAAGGCTACGGTCTTTATGGCGATAGCTGGCAATCTGCAGGGGAATGATTAGATGTCCGATATGAGCCAGAGTTCAACATCATCGCCCGCCAAGCCGAAGCCGCGCCCGCGGCCGCAGGTGATGCGCCTGACTGATGCTGCGGCGGCGCGGATCGGCGAGCTGACCCAGCGCGCGGATTCCGCGATCATCGGCCTGCGCGTCGGTATCAAGAATGGCGGCTGCGCCGGCCAGTCCTACACGGTCGAATACGCCCATGACGTGAAGCCGACCGACGAGGTCGTCGAGGACAAGGGCGTCAAGATCCTGGTCGATCCCAAGGCCGTGCTGTTCCTGCTCGGCACCGAGATGGACTACAAGACCGACAAGATGCAGGCGCAGTTCGTGTTCAACAACCCGAACCAGATCAGCGCCTGCGGTTGCGGGGAGTCGGTGCAACTGCAGCCGGCGAAGGTGGACTGATTGTAGGGTGGGCAAAGGCGCCCTTGCGCCGTGCCCACCTTCAAGTCCACGGCTGGTAAAGGTGGGCACGCTACGCTTTGCCCACCCTACAGGTTTCATCCTACACTTTCCCAATGGACCGCGATTTCCTCTCCGAACTGTTCGCCGGCTTCGGCCCGGTGACGATCCGCCGGATGTTTTCCGGCTTCGGCGTTTCCGCTGATGGCATCAACTTCGCGCTGGTGCTGCGCGGAGCGATCTATCTGCGCGCCGATGAACATTCGATCCCGCGTTTCGAGGCGGAGGGATCGCAATGCTTTCAATATGAGATGAAGGGGAAGCTGCGGATGATCGCCTCCTACTGGCGATTGCCGGAGCGGCTTTACGACGATCCCGATGAAGTGACGGAGTGGGCGCGGACGGCGCATGCGGCGGCGATCCGGGCGGCCGTGAAGAAGGCGGGGAAGAAGAGGGGTATCAAGAAAGCGACGAAGAAAGTCGCGAAGGCGAAGAAGTAGGATGGGTTGAGCGGAGGCGCGACGCGCCGAAGCGACAACCCATCGGCCGAGCTTGCCGCATCAACGGAATGATGGGTTGTCGCTTCGCTCAACCCATCCTACGGCAGTACGGCCTTGAGTTACGCCACCTGGAACGTGATCTCGCTCTGATATTCCGGATCGACTTCGCAGATCACGCGATTGCGGCCATTGCGCTTCGCCGCATAGAGGCACGCATCGGCGCGGCCGATCAGACTGTCCATGTCATCGCCACTCTGCAGCATCGAGACGCCGACCGAGATGGTCACGCGGCCCAGAATCTCGCCGGTGGATTTCTTCTTCAGCTCTTTCGACATCACCGCACGGCGGATGTGATCCGCCACCGTCAGCGCCTGGCGCAGCGGCGTGTTCGGCAGCACCACGGCGAATTCCTCGCCGCCATAGCGGGCGGTGATGTCCTGGCCCTTGATGGTCTGCTTCAGCGACATGCCGACGAGACGCAGCACCTGGTCGCCGGTGAGATGGCCGTAATTGTCGTTGAACGACTTGAAGTGATCGATGTCGAGCATCAGCAGCGACA
The DNA here is from genome assembly GCA_943372615.1 of Bradyrhizobium ivorense. Taxonomy (GTDB): domain Bacteria; phylum Pseudomonadota; class Alphaproteobacteria; order Rhizobiales; family Xanthobacteraceae; genus Tardiphaga; species Tardiphaga ivorense_A. Next base: position 14,990 of record CALRZK010000004.1, read on the forward strand.
GCGGTTCGCTGCGCTTCTGCGCCGTTTCGATCGCGGTCAGCAACGCACGGTCGAAATATTTGCGGTTGCCGAGCGCGGTGAGGGGATCGGTCAGGCTCTCGGCGCGGATCGCCTCCAGGCTCTGCTGCAACACGCTGACTTCGCTGCGCGAAAACAGCAGCCGTTCTTCCAGCGCCTTGTTGGTGTCGTGTACATCGCGGGTGGACTTCACCAGGCCCTCGATGACCGCCTTGATCGCAGCGGGATCGCGCGCGACGGCGAGCTGCTTGCCGGCGCCGGTGAGGCTGGCGTTGAAATCGACGGTCATGTTGAGCGCGTCGTTGATCAGGTTCATCACGTCATCGATCTCGCCGATGACGCGCGAGCCGACCTGATCGATGCGATCGGTGACGCGGGCCTGCGAGAGATAGGTGTCGTGGATCTGGTCGAGATCGGAATCCGAGAGGCGGCCGTTGCGGGCCAGCGTCTCGTTGATCACCTTGTTGAGTGCCGGATTATAGCCGGTCGCGTACACGTACCAGATCTCGTAATTGCGCGGGATCGCGGTCTGACGCAACGAGCGGATCTGCCCGAGCGCGATGTCGGCGAACGCCAATGTGCGTTCGAGGTCGTCGAGGCTTGCGGTCACGTCCTGTGTCCCCAAGCGGCGCTACATCGCGCCGCCCTCACTTGCGAAATGTCAAAAATATCGCCGTGAAACTAGGGGAACTTTGTGAATCGCGAGTAAAGAAGTTCGGAGAATGCTACCTATGCGCGTGCCCGGATCGGCCGCAAAAGGAATGCGGGCAGATGCGAATGATCGCCCGGCTCGAAATCCTCCTCGCGGCGCGGGCGTGGGGCCTGCGGGCGACCACTGGAGGGCGGCAGCGCTGCCACCGTCTGCTGACCGCCATTGCGATCCTCGCTCGGGCGACGATCGCGCTCGCGGCGCGGTTTTCGCTCACGCGGGGCTTCGGACTCAGGCGCACGGGTTTCAGCCGCAGCAGGCGCGCGGGGCTCGCGCTCCGGACGCGGCGCGCGCTCGGGGCGTGCCTCACGCTCCGGACGAGCTGAACGCTCACGGCGGCCATCGCGGCGACCGCCGCGCGAACCTTCTTCATTGCCTTCACGATTGCCGCTGCGACGACGACCCGAACGCGGGGCCTCGCCCTCAGTGGATTCCTCGTGGGCCGGCATGGCGTCGAGGGCGGCGCTTTCGTGCTTGGCGATGCTGGTGCCGATCAGCTTCTCGACGGCGGCAATGGACTTCTGGTCCGACGGCGACACCAGCGAGATGGCGAAGCCGGTGCGGCCGGCACGACCGGTACGGCCGCTGCGGTGGACGTAATCGTCGGAGTGATGCGGAATGTCGAAATTGAAGACATGGCTCACCGCGGGAATATCGAGACCGCGGGCGGCCACGTCGGAGGCCACGAGGATCGGGATTTCGCCCTTGCGGAACTGGTCGAGCGCGGTGAGGCGAGCCGACTGCTCCATGTCGCCATGCAGGGCGCCGACGGCAAAGCCGTGCTTCTGCAGCGATTTGGCGAGCGTTGCCACTTCGCGCTTGCGGTTACAGAAGATGATCGCGTTTTTGAGGTCGGTGGCTTCGCGCAGCAGGGTGCGGAGCACATCGCGCTTCTGCCAGTCATCGCGGCTCACGGAGACCTGCGACTGGGTGATGGTGGCAGCGGCGGTCGCGGGCTTGGCGACTTCGATCTTCACCGGATTATGCAGGAAGGTCTCGGTGATGCGGCGGATTTCCGGTGGCATGGTCGCCGTGAAGAACAGCGTCTGGCGG
>CALRZK010000005.1:0-16734 GCA_943372615.1 Bradyrhizobium ivorense
TCCCTTTCGCGCCAAACAAACGCATCCAGAAAGCGAAATTAGCCATTGCGGAACATGTACGGAACAGATAGTGTTCGTTCATGATTTGTTTCGAGATTCTGTGGCTTAGTGAAATCGAGAGTGCCCAAACTCGTGACTGCCCTCGACCAGTAGCGCGCAAGCGACGCTGACACCGAGGTCCTGAAACACACGCGACGGCCCGACAAATATCGTTGAAGGCCCGTCACCTGAGGATGGCTTCAGATGCTCACGCGCAAACAATACGAACTGCTCCGCTTCATCGACCAGCGGCTCAAGGAAGCCGGTGTGCCGCCCTCCTTCGACGAGATGAAGGATGCGCTGGATCTCCGCTCCAAGTCGGGCATTCATCGTCTGATCACGGCGCTGGAAGAACGTGGCTTTATCCGCCGACTGCCGAACCGTGCACGCGCCATCGAGGTGATCAAGCTACCCGAGCTGACCACGGCTGCGCCGACAGGTCGCCGCGGCTTCACGCCGAGTGTGATCGAAGGCAATCTCGGCAAGAACAAGCCCGCACCTGCGCCGATGGCGAATGACGATGACGGCGGCCGCACCATTTCGGTGCCGGTGATGGGCCGCATCGCGGCCGGCACGCCCATCGAGGCGCTGCAGACCCGCAGCCACTCCATCAGCGTGCCGCAGGATATGCTCGGCAATGGCGAGCATTACGCTCTCGAAGTGCGCGGCGACTCCATGCAGGACGCCGGCATTCTCGATGGCGACATGGCGCTGATCCAGAAATCCGACAGCGCTGACACCGGCGACATTGTGGTTGCCCTCATTGACGACGAGGAAGCCACGTTGAAGCGCTTCCGTCGCCGTGGTGCCTCGATCGCGCTGGAGCCGGCCAACGCAGCCTATGAAGTCCGAATCCTGCCGCCCAACCGTGTCCGCATCCAGGGCAAGCTCACCGGCCTCTATCGCCGCTACTGAGCCTCTTTTTTGGAGCATGATCTGATCCGAAAACCGGTACCCACTTTTCGGGATCATGCTCACTGATCGTCCGGCGCGAGATCCGTCTCCGCCGGCGTTGCGTCGACCGGTCCCTGGCGCGTGCGTTGGCCGGTCGATATTGCAGTTTCCCCGGTCTCGACGGGTCCACGCGCCCAAGGCCGCTGCAAACCGCGGGCGCGAACAGCCTCGACGACAAAGCCGTCGCCAATGCGACGCAGGCTCGTTGCTCCCTGCCCTTGCAGCATTTCCCGATTGATCACCATCGCCTGGCAATCAGTCGGCGGCTGCTTTGCGGTCACGATGAGCGTCGTGCGATCGCAATCGTCTCTGAATGCATCCGGCTGCAGCGTCAGGGCGACCAAAGCCCCGTCACCAAGCGCCGTCACGCAGCCTGACGGATCACATGACACGCCTTCGCCGAGCGAGACGTCTGTCGGCTGCCGCGCATCTGCATCCGCGCCGAGCCACTCCTTCACGAGAAATGCGTCCTTGCCACTGCGCATCACATGCAGCTTTCCATCGCGCCCCCGCACAGCCACGCTCTGGCCGTCTCCGGCAATCAGGATATCAGGCTGCCTTGTCGCAGCCGCCCACACTGTCGCCACCGCCAGCGCGATTATCCCGGCATAGCGCAGCGGCGTGCGCAGCAATGCGAGCAGGACGATGCCAAGGCTGGCCAGGATTAACGGCCCCGTGCCGAAGGCAGGCACACGGCCAATAGCACCCGGCAGCGCCGCAACCCATCTGGACACAAAAATCATCCATTGCAGGCCGAGCTCCATGATCTGCCAGAACAGGCCGTCGAAGCCGAACGGAATGGCGGCGAGCCCCAGCAGCCCCGCCGGCATCACCAGTACTGAGACCACCGGCATCGCCAGCAGATTGGCGATGATGCCGTAAGGCGTGATACGATGAAAATGATAGGCCGCATAAGGCATCGTCGCGAGCCCGGCGACCAGTGATGCCAATAGCAGCAACATCAATTCGCGCCCGCCCCACAAAGCGATGCGTGCCGTGGTCGAACTGTCGGATGTCGCGAACAGGGCCGGCATGCCGATCTGCACCAGCGCCACGAGGCCAAGCGTTGCCGCAAATGACATCTGAAAGCTCGGATGCACCAGCGCTTCCGGCGTGATGAGCAGCACGATCAGAGCTGCGATCGCCAGCGTGCGAAAGGTGATAGCCCGGCGATCCACCATGATGGCAATCAACACCACCGCCGTCATGATGAAGGACCTTTGCGTCGCGACCTCTGCGCCTGACAGCAGAAGATAGAACAGAGCCGCGACCAGTGCTGCCGCAGCAGCAACCTTCTTGATGGGAAACGTCACCGTCAGCACCGGGACGAGCGCCAGCAACGCACGCACCACGAAGAACACGACGCCGGCGACGACGGCCATGTGATAGCCCGAGATCGACAGCACATGGCCAAGCCCTGAAATGAACATGGCGTCGTTGACATCGGACGAGATCGCATCGCGTTTACCCGTGAGCAGCGCCGTGGCAATGGCGCGGCTGTCCCCCGTCAGCGACGCCCGGATCCGCGCATCGATGGCATCGCGCATGCCCTGCATGGTGGCGGCATATTGCAGATGTCGTGTCGGCTGTGTGGGCGGATCGATCTTCCTGATCGCCCCCGTGACAAAGCCCGACGCACCGATACCCTGAAAATACAGATCGCGCGCGAAATCGTATCCGCGCGGCCGCAAGGGCGCGAGCGGTGGCTGCAGCCGGGCCTTCAATGCAATGAAGCTCCCGACCGCCGGCGCTGTTCCTTTTTTCACCGATAGCCGCACACGCGTCAGCTTGATGGCATCGCGCGGCGTCTCCATCGTCGCCAAGCGAAGCACGAAACGATCACTGCGCTAGCGCTCCTCTCGGGTCTCGACAAAGCCTGTTAACGATGCACCGAAAACCGGCTTGGCCAAAACCTCATGGGCAATGCGCGCGCTCTTCCACGTCGCGCAGGCGAAACCTGCCGCGATGGCAGCCGAGAGCAGGATGTAAGGAAATGCAGTCGAGCGTCGCAGCAACACCGCCGCGATAGCGAGAACGCACGCACTCGCGACCACGACCCAGACCACCGGCTCTCGTTCGGCCGTAAAATACAGCGCGATACCGGCGCCGAATGCGACTGGCACCCAGGGCAGCAGGCGCCCTGGGCCAGATTCCGCCTGCGCCCAGGCGCGCAACCAGTCGAACGGCAATGTCCAGGAATGATGGGATGCGCGCGCACCGGCCGTGGCCGACGGCGGCCATGTGACCGCCCTCGCCGGATTGCGCTGCCGTCCCCCGCTCTGCGCCATGAGCCCGCCCGCTCGCCACGCTTGCCCGTCCGAATGCTATCGGAAGGTTTTCGCGCGGCTAGCGGAACGGATGCAGAATGCGCGAACTATTCGCCCCCTCACGCCAGCTTGGCGTAGCTGTCGCGCAGGCCGACGGTGCGGTTGAATACCGGCTTGCCGGGCGAAGAGTCCTTGTCGCGGCTGAAATAGCCCTGCCGCTCGAACTGAATCGCGCCGTCGAAATTGTCGCTTGCCAGCGACGGCTCCAGCATCGCGCCCGTCAGCACTTCCAGCGAGTTTGGATTGATCTGGGCTGCGAAGTTTGCAGCTTCCGGCGTCGGCGTCGCGAACAACTGCTCATAGACGCGCACCTCCGCCGGCACCGCATGCGATGCGCTGACCCAATGGATCGTCGCCTTCACCTTGCGGCCATCAGGCGCGTTGCCACCGCGGGTTTCGGGGTCGTAGCTGCAGCGCAGCTCCACCACTTCGCCCTTGTCGTTCTTCACGACATCCTTGCAGGTGATGAAATAGCCGTAGCGCAGGCGCACCTCGCGGCCCGGCGCCATGCGGAAGAATTTCTTCGGCGGCTCCTCCATAAAGTCCTCGTGCTCGATATAGAGCTCGCGGCTGAATGGAATCTGGCGGGAGCCCAGCGAGGCGTCGTCCGGATGGTTCACGGCATCGAGGTGCTCGACCTGCCCTTCCGGATAATTCTCGATCACCACCTTGAGCGGCCGCAGCACCGCCATACGGCGCTGCGCGGTGCGGTTCAGGGTCTCGCGGACAGCGAAATCGAACATTGACAGATCGACCATGGAATTCGCCTTGGCGACGCCGATGCGCTTGATGAACTCGCGCAAGGCTTCGGCGGGAATGCCGCGACGCTGCAGGCCAGCCAGCGTCGGCATGCGTGGATCGTCCCAGCCGGTGACATGACCGCCGCGCACGAGCTCGGTGAGCACGCGCTTGGATAGCAGCGTGTAAGTCATGTTGAGACGCGCGAATTCATACTGATGCGGCCGCGATGGCACCGGCAGATTGTCCAGGCACCAGTCATAGAGCGGCCGGTGATCCTCGAATTCCAGCGTACAGATCGAATGCGTGACATGCTCGATGGCATCCGACTGGCCATGGGCGAAGTCGTAGCTCGGATAGATCTTCCAAGCCTCGCCGGTGCGCGGATGATGCGCATGCAGGATGCGGTAGATCACGGGATCGCGCAGATTGATGTTGCCGGCCGCCATGTCGATCTTGGCGCGCAGCACGCGCGCGCCGTTCGGGAATTCGCCGGCGCGCATGCGGGCGAACAGGTCTATGTTTTCATCGACCGAGCGATCGCGGAACGGGCTGTTCTTGCCGGGCTCGGTCAGCGTGCCGCGGGCGATGCGCATTTCTTCAGGCGACTGGTCATCGACGTAAGCCTTGCCGGCGCGGATCAGGTGCACCGCCCAGTCATAGAGCTGCTCGAAATAATCCGAGGCGAAATGCAGGTTGCCCTCGCCCCAGTCGAAGCCGAGCCAGCGCACGTCGCGCTGGATGGCGTCGATATATTCCTGCTCTTCCTTGGTCGGATTGGTGTCGTCGAAACGCAGGTTGCAGCGCCCGCCGAATTCGGCGGCGACGCCGAAATTGAGGCAGATCGACTTGGCGTGGCCGAGATGCAGGTAGCCATTCGGCTCCGGCGGGAAGCGCGTGACCACACCCTTGTGCTTGCCGGATTCCAGATCCGCCGCCACGATATCGCGGATGAAATCGCGGCCGGCCTCTGCGGCGGTGTCCGCGGTCGATTCGTCTGTCATAAGCTGCCTTTCAGATTGCGCCCTATGTGCCAAATCCGGAGCGCGCCGCCAAGGGGCGGCCAAGCCGGAATGGGCAAACCGTCAAGCAGCTTGGCGTTCGAGGCTGGCGTTTTTCCGCAGATAGGCGATCGCGCTGAAGATGTTCTTCGCCTGCGGGTTTCCGCGCGGACCGAACATGCGGATCAGGCTCTTCGGCTGCAGGCCGATCGCTTCACCAAGCCGCTCAAAGCCGATGGTGCCTTTGATGTAATCACGCAACAAAGACTTGCCGACCTCGACCTCGCCATCGAGCAAGGCGTCGATGCCTTCTTTGAGAAGAAGTTCTGCAAATTCGGGATTCGCTCTGACCCTGCCTTGCACAAACTCAAAATAGTCTCTCGTTGTCGCCATCCCTGTCACCCGGACTACGAGCGCTTATTGCGTTTGTAGTTGTGCCAAAAGGCACGCGCGGCAAAAATATCCTGCTGCTGTCGTTTCTTGGATCCGCCCGTCAACAGGATCACAAGAGTCTCGCCGTCTCGGCCGAAATAAATGCGGTAACCGGGCCCGAAATCGATCCGAAACTCTAGAACCCCCTCGCCGCCCCCTTTTACGTTCGAGAAATTGCCCTCTGCCATGCGTCGCAATGCACGCTCAATCCTCACCGAGGTCGGATTGTCGAGTTCCTTACCCATTCGGTCAAAGGCGCCCTGCCATCAGCGTCCACATAATAGCGAAGCTCGGCCATTGCCCAGAGTAACACATGCGTTACCGACCTTCAACGCCTTGGGCCGCCCCGCTCCTTGTGTTACACGCCCGCCAAACCTCTCAAATCGATTGCCGACCTGACATGACCGCACCCGTCGTTACCCGTTTCGCGCCCTCGCCGACCGGCTTCCTCCATATCGGCGGTGGCCGCACCGCGCTGTTCAATTGGCTGTATGCCAAGAAGCATGGCGGCAAGATGCTGCTGCGGATCGAGGACACCGATCGTGAGCGCTCCACGGACGCCGCCATCGACGCCATTCTCGACGGCCTCAAGTGGCTGGGCATCGAGTGGGACGGCGACACCGTCTACCAGTTCGCGCGCGCCGCCCGGCACCGCGAAGTCGCTGAGCAATTGCTGGCTGAGGGCAAAGCCTATTACTGCTACGCCTCCGCCGAGGAGTTGCAGGCGATGCGCGAGAGCGCGCGCGCCGAGGGCCGCTCCAAGCTCTACAACGGGCTGTGGCGCGACCGCGATCCTTCCACGCCGAAGCCTGACGTGAAGCCGACCATCCGCCTCAAGGCGCCGCTGACCGGCGAGACGGTGATCGAGGACCAGGTGCAGGGTCGCGTGGTCTGGCAGAACGAGAATCTCGATGATCTCGTGCTGCTGCGCGGCGACGGCACGCCGACCTATATGTTGGCCGTGGTGGTAGATGACCACGACATGGCAGTGACTCATGTGATCCGCGGCGACGACCACCTGATCAACGCCGCACGCCAGAAGCAGATCTATGACGCGCTCGGCTGGGAGGTCCCCAGCATGTCGCACATCCCGCTGATCCACGGTCCGGACGGCTCGAAACTGTCGAAGCGCCATGGCGCGCTCGGCGTCGATGCCTATCGCGCCATGGGCTATGTTCCGGCCGCCTTGCGGAATTATCTGGTCCGCCTCGGCTGGAGCCATGGCGACCAGGAAATCTTCACCACGCAGGAGATGATCGACGCCTTCGATCTGTCCGGCATCGGACGCTCTGCCGCACGTTTCGATTTCGCCAAGCTCGAAAGCATCAACGGCCACTATATCCGCCACAGCGACGATCAAGCCCTCGTGACTATGTTCGAGGAGATCCTGCCTTATGCCGAGGGCGGCGCCGCGATTCAGGCCAAGCTGAACGACGCGACACGCGCACAACTGCTGCGCGCCATGCCCGGTCTCAAGGAGCGCGCCAAGACGCTTCTTGAACTCGTGAAGGGCGCCGACTTCATCTTCGCCGATCGCCCGCTGGAGATCACCGAGCCGAAAGCGGTTGCCGTGCTGACGCCGGAGACGCGCGTGTTGCTTGGCAAATTGCGCACCGCGTTCGAAGCCGTGACCGACTGGACCGCCGCCAATACCGAAGCCGCGGCCCGCGGCTTCGCCGAGGAAGCTGGACTGAAGCTCGGCGGCGTCGCGCAGCCTCTGCGGGTGGCACTCACGGGCAAAACCACATCACCGGGCATATTCGACGTGCTGGCGGTATTGGGGCGACAGGAATGCCTCGATCGGCTTGCCGATCAGGCTGCTGTTTAGCATAGCTGTAGGCTACTTTTGCCCGTCTTGCAGCGCACACGGCAATACGCTACGCATTCTGCCGACTGCTCTGGAATTCCCGTCTGACATCGCCATTTTCTCCTTAAATGACGGTGGTTTGACGGCCCCTCAACGATCTCATCGGGGACTATGCGATGGACGCGAAAACAAACACCAAATCCGCAACGCTGACAGTCGATGGCAAGAGTTTCGACCTGCCGATCCATAGCGGGACCGTCGGCCCCGATGTGATCGATATCGGCAAGCTCTACGCCCAGTCGGGCATGTTCACCTACGATCCCGGCTTCACCTCGACCGCGAGCTGCCAGTCGCAGATCACCTATATCGATGGTGACGCCGGCATTCTCGAATATCGCGGCTACCCGATCGAACAGCTCGCCGAGAAGGGCGACTTCCTCGAGACCTGCTATCTGCTGCTGTACGGGGAACTCCCGACCCAGGCGCAGAAGGCCAAGTTCGATCACCTGGTGACCAACCACACCATGGTCCACGACCAGATGACGCGCTTCTTCACCGGCTTCCGCCGCGATGCGCATCCGATGGCCGTGATGGTTGCGTCAGTGGGCGCCCTCGCCGCCTTCTATCACGACTCGACGGACGTCAACGACGCCAAGCAACGCGAGATCGCCTCGATCCGCATGATTGCCAAGATCCCGACGCTGGCTGCGATGGCCTACAAGTACACGATCGGCCAGCCCTTCGTTTACCCGACCAATTCGCTCGATTTCGCCGCGAACTTCATGAAGATGTGCTTCGCCGTGCCGTGCGAGGAGTACAAGGTCAATCCGGTGCTCGCCAAGGCGCTGGACAAGATCTTCACGCTGCATGCCGACCACGAGCAGAACGCATCCACCTCGACCGTCCGCATCGCCGGCTCGTCGGGTGCCAACCCGTTCGCCTGTATCGCCGCCGGCATCGCCTGCCTGTGGGGCCCCGCTCACGGTGGCGCCAACGAAGCAGCGCTGCAGATGCTTGCCGAGATCGGCACCGTGGACAAGATTCCGGAATTCATCGCCAAGGTGAAGGACAAGAACTCGTCCGTCCGCCTGATGGGCTTCGGTCACCGCGTCTATAAGAACTACGATCCGCGCGCCAAGCTGATGCAGCAGGCCTGCCACGAAGTCCTCAAGGAAACCGGTCACGGCGGCGACGAGATGCTCGCGGTCGCCATGGAGCTCGAGAAGATCGCGCTGTCGGACCAGTATTTCATCGACCGCAAGCTGTACCCGAATGTCGACTTCTATTCGGGCATCACGCTGAAGGCGATGGGCTTCCCGACCTCGATGTTCACCGTGCTGTTCGCCGTCGCCCGCACCGTCGGCTGGATCAGCCAGTGGAGCGAAATGATCGCCGACCCGCAGCAGAAGATCGGCCGTCCGCGCCAGCTCTTCACCGGCGCTGCCCGTCGTGACTACAAGGACATCGGCTCGCGCGGCTAAGCTGCGCAGAGGCTGAAACGACAAACCGGCGGATCGCAAGATCCGCCGGTTTTTGTTTTACGTAGCCCGGGTGGAACGCAGCGTAACCCGGGGACCGTCATTTCAATCAGCGCTGCTGTTCCCGGATTACGCTACGCTCCATCCGGGCTACGCTACGGCGTCTTCAATACTTCGCGCGATCCGGCAGCTTGCGGAATTCCTGCCAGACTTTCTGCGCATCCTTCTGCATGAATTGCGAGACCTTCACCTTCCGCTTGGCGTAGGGAAGCTTCATATCCGTCCCGATATTCTGGTCGTCGAACAGGTCGGCATAGTCGGTCCATGCCGCCGCATAGACGATGCGATCGAGACGCGCCCAATAGGCGGTCGCGTAGCACATCGGGCAGCATTCGCAGCTCGTATACATGGTGGCGCCCTTGAGATTGGGCGCACCGACCTTCTTGCAGGCCGCACGGATCGCATTGACCTCCGCATGCGCGGACGGATCGTTGTCACGCAGTACGCTGTTGCCCGTGGCCGACAGCACTTCGCCACCGCGCACGATAACGGCGCCGAAGGCACCGCCGGTGCGCTCGGTCACGCCGGCCTTGCGCATCAGGTCGATCGCCTGCGTCATGTGCTTGCGGTCTTCCTCGGTGAACGCGTCGGCCGCGGGCTTGGCGAACGCTTCGGTGCCGGCGGACGCAGCGACGATGCCGCCCGCGCCCGCAGCCAGAAAGTGGCGACGGTCGATCGAGCGCGCCGCAGAGAAGAGTGCATCGAGAGAGTCGTGTTCGTTCGCTTTGCTCATGCTTCACCTGATGACGGCCAATCAGCCGCAATTGCACATGTGCCCGAAGGTATCCGGGCATGGCACCATCAGGGGCACCTGGTTTCAATTTGGTTGAGAGTTCCCATCTCAGCATGGGATGAAGGCTAACCGCGCGTTAACGCGGCGATCGATCGAGCATATCCGCGACGACATCCGCAGCCGCCTTGCTTGGCGATTCCAGTCCAATGCCCATGATGTCGTCGAGCTTGGCCATCGCTTCCATCTGCCGACGCCGCATCGGCGTATCGGCGAACACATCCTGCAACGAGGCCGCCAGCTTTTCCGGCGTGCAGTCTTCCTGAATGAATTCGGGAATGACGTTTTCGCCGATCACGAGATTGGCGAGAATGACAGACGACGACGTGATACGGCGACGAATGATCCAGGCCTCGATGCTGCCGGCCTTGTAGGCCGTCACCATCGGTACACCGGACAGCGCAAGCTCAAGCGTCACCGTCCCCGATTTGGCGAAGGCTGCATGCGCGATCCGGAATGCCGCGCGCTTCTCGGCCTCGCCCACCACCACGCGCGGCTGCACCGGCCACGGTTTGAGCGCCTCCGTGATCCCCTCGACGAGATGCGGCATGGTTGGCAGGATCAGTTCGAATTCTGTGCCACGCTTGCGCAACCGATCGAGCGTCGCACCAAAGGTCTCCATGTGGTGGCGGATTTCGCTGCGCCGGCTGCCGGGCAGAACCAGCAACACCGGCGGCTTGCCGTCACGTCGCGCTTGTTCTTCCGCATTCGGCCGTAGCGTGTCGATCTGCTCGATCAGGGGATGACCGACATAGGTGCACGGAGGTCCGCCGAGTCTTCGATGCGCTTCCGGCTCGAAGGGCAGCAGCGCCAGCACATGATCGACATAAGCGCGCATCGCCTTTGCGCGGCCCGGCCGCCACGCCCACACGGTCGGCGACACATAGTTGACGATGGGAATCGACGCATCGCGCTTATGCACGCGCTTCGCGACGCGCTGCGTGAAGTCGGGACTATCGATGATGACCAGCACGTCAGGCTTGATACGCAGGACGTCTTCAGTGGCCTGTGCAATCAGCTTGAGGATCGACGGCAGTTTCTTCACCACGGCCGCGAGGCCGATGATGGACAGCTGTTCGATCGGGAATAGCGACTGCAATCCCTCGCGCGCCATCGACGAGCCGCCAACGCCGGAGAACACCACGCCATCGCCGAAACGCGTTTTCAGCTCGCGCATCAACGCGGAGCCAAGTCGATCACCGGATTCCTCGGTGGCGATGAGATGAATTTTTCGCGTCACGCCGGCAATCCCATGACGAAGAAGTTCGCAGCATCCGCCGCCTCGATCATTATTTCCGGCTCTGCCACGATCGTATTGCCGGCAACGATGGCAATGCCTGCCAGCTTTGCGGCAATTGCGCCCTCAACGGTCTTTGGCCCCGTGGTGGGTAGATCGAAGCGCAGATCCTGGCTGCTCTTCGGCGCCTTCACCAGCACGCCCCTACCCGCTCTGGCGCGGATGCGACCATTGGCGCGTAACTCTGTCACACGCGCCAGCAGTGCATCGGTGCCGCCGATATCCTCGATCCCCACGACATGGCCGTCGATCACCACGCAGGCTTGGCCGATATCGAACGGGCTCAACGCACGCAGCACCTCGCGTCCACGCGCGATGTCGGCTTCGGCATCCCGATCAGGCACAGCCCGCGTAATGCTGCCTGCAGGCATCAGCAGATCCGGCGCGGCATCTTTCACGCCGAGCAGGCGAAAGCCCTCATGCTCGAACAGCCGGCTGATGCTGGTGAGGAGATGATCATCACCGCCGCGAAAAGCCCGGAACACCGCAGGCATCACCCGCAGCGTGCCCCAGTCCAACCGAATTTCAGAGATCGCCGGACGCACCAGTGTGCCGATGAAAACGAGATCGCGGCACTGTGCGCTCCGCATCAGTCGCAGCAGGGCGCCGAACTTGCCGATCGGAATCCAGTGATGCTCGAAGCGGGCCGCCTGCGCCGGATCGCAAAAGCCCTTGAGTGCAAAGATCACCGGCTTGATGCCGCGCGCGCGCAATGAGTCCGCGACGGCAAAAGGCATCGCACCGCCGCCGGCGATGATGCCGAGCGGCGATGCGATGGAAAGCTGCTGCAAGGAAGGCTGGCCGTTCATGTCTGGCCTCGCGCTCCCGATCAGGACTGGCCGCCGGTTTCCGGCAGGCACAAGGCGCGATGCTTGCCACCCGCAATGAAAGCCAGGATTTCCGCGATGGCCGGATCCTCGCTCGCCAATGGCTGCACGCGCTCCAGACGCTCGGCGAAGACGCCCTCGCCATGGAAGAGCTTTTGATAGAACGAGCGCACCGCTGCGAGACGTTCCTTGGTGAACTTGCGGCGTTTCATGCCGATCAGGTTCAGGCCTTCCAGCGCCGCATACTGGCCGTTGACGAGGCCGAACGGAATGATGTCGCCGCGCACGCCGCAGACGCCACCGACCATCGCCTGCGGCCCGATGCGGGTGAACTGATGCACGGCAGACAGCCCGCCCATGAAGACGAAATCGCCGATCTCGCAATGACCGCCGAGCGTCGCCGAGGTCGCGAAGATCACGTCATTGCCGACATGGCAGTCATGGCCCACATGGGCGCAATTCATGAAGTAACCGCGATCGCCGACCGTGGTCACGCCGCCACCACGCACGCTGCCGGCATTCATCGTCACCGACTCGCGAATGGTGCAGCCGTTACCGATTTTGAGCTGCGTCAGTTCCGGGCCAACGCCGATAATCTGTGGCGGCGCGCCAAGCGACGCGAACGGATAGATCGTGCAGTTCTCGCCGATCGTCGTCTGCGCGGTGACATTCACATGCGACAGCAGCTTGGTGCCGGCACCGATGGTGACATGCGGCCCGATCGTGCAGAACGGCCCGATCTCGACGCCCTCGCCGATGACAGCGCCGTCGGCGACGCGGGCAGTTGAGTCGATCTTGCTCATCAGTCAGTCCAGTCATCCACGACGATGTCGGTATCGGCAAATGTAGGGTGGGCAAAGGAGCGAAGCGACGTGCCCACCTTCAAGTGCACGGCTGGCGAAGGTGGGCACGCTTCGCTTTGCCCACCCTACACATGTCAGTCCGTCAGCATCGCGCCGACATCGGCTTCCGCGACAGTGACGCCGTTGACCTTGGCATCGCCGTGGAACCACCACATGGCGCGCTTCCGGTTGATCAGATGCAGGTGATATTCGATCGTATCGCCCGGCATCACCGGCTTGCGGAACTTGCATTTGTCGATGGTGAGGAAATACACCGCGCGCGGCTTCTCGGTGCCCTCGACCGATGCGATGCCGATCACGCCGGCGGTCTGCGCCATGCCTTCGATCATCAGCACGCCGGGATAGACCGGGCGCTCGGGAAAATGGCCGAGAAAGCACGGCTCGTTGATGGTGACGTTCTTGATGCCGATGCCGCTGAAATCCTTGCGGATGCCGACCACGCGATCGATCAGCAGGAACGGATAGCGATGCGGCAGCGTCTTGAGGATGGTGTTGATGTCCACCGCCTCGATGATAACCGGCGATTCCTCGCTCATTCCCGCTCGTCCTTCGTATCCAGTTTGTCCGTGTCCGCGCCGGGCGCAGTCTCACGGGCCAATTTCTCCACCGCGAGAATCTCGCGGAACCATTGTTTTGTCGGCCGGGCGAAAATGCCGCCCCAGCGTCCACGGGGCGGGATGCTGTCCTTGACGCCCGCCATGGCCGCGACCTGCGCGCCGTCGCCAATCGTGATGTGATTGTTGAGGCCGACCATGGCCCCCAGCGCGACGTTGTCGCCGATGGTCAGGCTGCCCGCAAGGCCACATTTGGCGGCAATGACGCAGTGCCGTCCGATCGTCACATTGTGACCTATCTGGACCTGGTTGTCGATTTTGGTGCCCTCGCCGATCACCGTATCGCGGAGACTGCCGCGATCGATGGTGGTGCCGGCGCCGACCTCGACATCGTTCTGGATCAGAACGCGGCCGGTCTGCGGTACCTTGATGTGCTTGTCACGGCCGAACACGAAGCCGAACCCGTCCTGGCCGAATTTGCAGCCGGGATGCACGAGGACGTTGTTGCCGATCAGCGTGAACTGCAACACGCTCCCCGCCCCGATATTGCAATCGCGGCCGATCTTGACGCCGGCGGCGATCACCGCGCCGGAGCCGATGATGGTGCCGGAGCCGATTTCGACGTCCGGGCCGATCACCGCCAGCGGATCGACGGTGACGTCGTCCTCGAGCACGGCCGTGGGATGGATGATGGCCTGGTCCGAGATGCCGGTGACATCGAAGCCAGAAGCTGGCCGCAATGCGTCGGCGTGAAATGCCGTGGCGAGCCCGACAAAGGCGGCAAATGGCTGCCTGGCGCGCAGCACCGCGGCATGGGCCGGGATCTCGCCTTTATAGTTCTCACTGACCAGCACGGCGCCAGCTTGCGTGCGGGCAAGCTGATCGGCGTAGCGGACGTTTTCGAAGAAAGCCAAGTGATGCGGGCCGGCCTCGTCCAGCGAGGCGACGCCCGTGATCACGAGGTCGGCCTTGTCGGCATCGACCAGACGCGCCTTCGTTGACGCGGCGATGTCAGCCAACGTCAACGAAGGGTATTGCTTGAAGAAGGTCGGCAGCGCCATTCCATCCGTCGCGGTGCGGCCGTCAGGCAAGATTAGAACGAAGTTCCGCCGCCGAACCTGAACTGCTGAACGCGGTCGTATGCGCCCTTGGTGATCGGCACGGCGTAGTCGAAGCGGAGCGGACCGAATGGCGACTGCCAGATCAGGCCAACACCGACCGACGAACGGACCATGTTTTCGTCGGTGTAGCTCATGCCACTGCAATTGCCGACCGAGGTCGCTGACGCCGCGACGCAAGCACCGTTGAGAGCCATACCGTTGCGAGCCGAATTGACTTCACCCGTTGCAGCCCAGCTCGTCGGGCCCTGATAGTCCCAAAGACCGCCAGCGTCCGCATAGAGCGCGCCCTTGATGCCAACTTCCTTTGGCAGGAACCAGAACGGCATCTGCAATTCAGCCGAAGCGCCCCAATACTTGGTGCCGCCTAGAGCATCGCCGTATGAACCGAGAGCAACGTAGCTCACGTCACGCGGACCAATACCGTTCTGGGCAAAACCACGCACCAGGTTCGGACCCATCTGGAAGTGATCCAGCATGCGGATGTCTTTGCCGACATTGTTCAGCATGCCGCCCTGGACGCGCAGCAAGCCGACGATATCAGCCACCAGCGGGGTGTAGTACTTCGCATCGGCAGTGGTCTTGAGGTAGCTGACGTCGCCGCCAACGCCCGCATAGTCCTGCTTGAACTCGATGAACAGGCCGTCGGTCGGGTTCTTGTTGTTGTCGAGCGTGTTGTAGTTGAGCGTGTAGCCCAGCATCGAGGTCAGCGCCTTGCCGTTCGCCAGTTCGCGGCGAACCGGAAGCGACGACTCGCCATCGGCGTAGCAGCCCCAGGTATTAACGTCGCCAGCGCTGACGAAGCCGAGACCGTTAAGTTGATTCAACTGACCAGGCGTATTGGTAGCCTGCGGGCTGCCCGGGAGGTTGTTACAATTCGCGAGCTGAGCCGGCAGCGAGATTTCCTGCTGGAAGATCGAGTAGCGAAGCTGCAGCGCGAGGTCTTCACGCAGCTGGAAGCCGAGGCGCGGCGAGAAGCCCATCGTCTTGGTGTTGTACGAAATGTACTGGTTCGACAGCTGCTCGCGATAGAAGAAGTCGAGACCAAGTGCCACGCGGTAGTCGAGCAGGTAAGGCTCGACGAAGGACAGCGAGTAGCCGCGGGCATACTGGCCGTACTGCACCGATGCCTTGGCGAAAAGGCCGCGGCCCAGGAAGTTACGCTCGGAGACGCTGACTTCACCCAGAGCACCGTCGGTGGTCGAGTAACCGCCCGAGATCGAGAAGTCGCCGGTGGACTTTTCTTCCAGATCGACGGCGAGGATCACGCGGTCAGCCGAAGAACCCGGCTCGGTGGTGATCTTCACGGTCTTGAAGAAGTCGAGGTTCTTCAGGCGTCGCTCGGCACGATCGACCAGCGCACGGTTATAGGCATCGCCTTCCGAGAGGTCGAATTCGCGGCGAATGACATAGTCACGGGTACGGGTGTTGCCGCGCACATTGATGCGCTCGATATAGACGCGCGGGCCCTCTTCCACCGAATAGCCGATGGAGACGGTGTGCGCTTCGAAGTTACGATCGCCACGCGGACGGACCACGGCGAAAGCATAGCCGCGACGCGACATTTCGATCTGCATTTCCTCGACCGACTTCTCCAACGCTTCCGCGTTGTAGAGCGAGCCGACACCGACGCGCGAGAAGCTGCTGAGCGAGCGCGGATCGAAGTTCGGGATCGTCGACGAGAAGTCGACATTGGCAACGCGGTACTGCTGGCCTTCTTCGATCTTGAAGGTGACCAGGAAGCCCTTCTGGCCCGGATCGTACTCGGTCAGAGCGGCAACCACCTGCACGTCGGCAAAGCCGTTCTTGAGGTAATAGCGGCGGATCAGATCGCGGTCGGCCTCGACGCGATCCGGATCATAGATATCGCCCGAACCGAGGAACGAGAGGAAGTTCGACTCGCGGGTCTTGATCACGTCCTTGAGGCGATAGGACGAGTAATAGTTGTTGCCGACGAATTCGATCGACTTCACGCCCGTCTTCGCGCCTTCGTTGATCGTGAAGATCAGGTCGACGCGATTGTTCGGCTGCTCGATGATTTCCGGGGTGACGCTGACGTCATAACGGCCCGAACGGCGATAGATTTCAGAGATACGCTGGGCGTCGGACTGCACCATCGGACGCGAAAGCGTACCGCGGGCCTTCGACTGCACTTCGGCGTTGAGCTGATCGTCCTTGACCTTCTTGTTGCCTTCGAAGGCAACGCGGCCGATCACGGGGTTCTCGACGACGCTGACGACCAGACGGCCACCGGCCTGATTGATCTTCACGTCCTGGAACAGGCCGGTCTCGATCAGCATCTTGAGGCCATCGTCGATGGCGCCCTGATCCAGGCGACCGCTCGGCCCCGGACGGAAATAGGAGCGGATGGTGTCGACGTCGACGCGACGATTGCCTTCAACGGCAATCGATGCGGCGGTCTGCGCCATGGCTGTGGAGGAAACAAGCG
>CALRZK010000006.1:0-14198 GCA_943372615.1 Bradyrhizobium ivorense
CGGACTGGCAGTCTGGCTCGGCGCATTCGACTCACTCGGTCCTGATGCTCCAGGCAGACGCCGGACGGCTAAGGCGGCAGGCATCGCCGCCGCGCTCTACGGTGTCGTGTTGGCCATAGGAGCAGCAAGCGGCGCCGGCGATCCCTTCCGCCCACTGGGCAATCTCGTTGCTGGACCAGGCGGCAGCACCGGCAGCCCGGAAGCACTGGCGTTCCGCAGCGCTGGTACACCTGCAGAACTTCAGACGAAGATTGCCGAGCGGAACGGCAAGCCGAGCTTGCTGTATGTCACGGCAGACTGGTGCGTCACCTGCGCGGTCATTGATCGCAGCGTGCTGTCTGACCCGACCATCCAGTCCACACTTGCCCAGTACAATCTCATCAAGCTCGATGTCAGCGGCAACACGCCGGACCAGCGACAGATTATGCAGGGCCTGCAGGTCGTCGGCCCTCCGACAATGATCTTTGTCGATCCCAACGGGAAGGAGGCTGTCGGAACGCGGCTCGTGGGCGACGTGACGAAAGCGACCTTGCAGGCGTCAGTCGACAAGGCTGGCGCGGAGAAAACAGGAATGGTGCGATGAACGCCGTCGCAATCGGACCATTCGTTTTCTCGTCGGGGCAATTTGCTGGCATCTTGGGAATCTTCGCCTTTACGATCGTCACGTCGATCCTTGCGCGCCGGGTCGATCCAGTCATTGCAAAGTGGTCCACCTGGGCGCTGATCGGCGGTTTGGTAGCCGCTCGCCTTGGCCATGTCGCGCTGCATTGGCAAAGCTTTGTAGGCGAACCATTGCGCATCTTCGCCTTCTGGCAGGGCGGCTTTCAACCGCTCGCCGGGTTGGTCGGCGTATTGATCGTCAGCGCGCTCTTTATTCGATCGCTCAAGGCCGGGCTTGCCGCTGCCGGTGCCATCGCTTTCAGCCTCGTTCTCTGGGTGGGTGTAACGCAACTGACTCAGGCTACGCTTGGACAGCCTGCGCCGACATTCGCTCTCCAGCAGCTCGACGGGCAGCCCCTCGCCGTGAGCGATGCAAGAGGCAAGCCGGCCGTCATCAATCTCTGGGCAAGTTGGTGCCCGCCGTGCCGCAGAGAAATGCCGTTGCTGGCGGAGGTCGCAGCAAGCCGCGACGATGTCGCCTTCCTATTCGTCAATCAAGGCGAAGGCTCGGAGACGATCCGGACTTACCTTGCAAAAGAAAACCTAAAGCTCGATCGCGTCCTGCTTGACCAGTCGATGCAGATTCCACGGCATTACGGGACATTGGGGCTTCCGGTCACCCTGTTTCTGAGAGCTGACGGAACGCTTGCCTCGATGCACATGGGCGAGATCTCGCGCGAGGCGCTGAACGCCGCCATCGACAGGCTGGGAGCCTCCATATGAGGTCTGCCTGGGCCATCCGATGGCGAGCGGCCTTTACCTTTAACCCCGAAACTAAACCATCCGCCTTCCTTGACCGGAGCGCGGACAACGATGTGTGATACCCGATGAGTTTGTTAAAAAGGAGCGGAGTACTCTCCGCTTTTCTGTTCAGCCTGCTCGCTGCAGGCTGCACCACGACAGCCACGCCGACAGCCGCTGTTACCCAACCGCTTGAACGCAGCCGGCCGGCGACCCTCGCTAATTACGGCCCTCAGACCAACGAGAAGTTTCCCGTCGCGGGGATCGACACGTCGCGCGTCGATCCGAAAAATCTTCGCCAAATGGTCGATTATCGTACCAGCGAGCGCCCAGGGACGATTGTGGTCGATACGCAGAACCGCTTCGTCTATCTCGTTCAAGAAGGCGGAAAGGCTATGCGTTATGGTGTCGGCGTCGGCCGCGAAGGAATGGAATTCACTGGAACGGCCAACATCGCCTGGAAACAGGAATGGCCGAAGTGGACGCCAACCCCCGATATGATCCGGCGCGAGCCAGCGAAATACGCGCAATGGTCGGGTGGCATGGACGGCGGGGCAAACAATCCTCTCGGCGCCCGCGCGCTTTATCTTTTCAAAAATGGCAAGGACACCCTGTTCCGTATCCACGGGACTAACCAGCCGGAAACGATCGGACATGCCGTGTCGTCCGGCTGCATCCGTATGATGAACCAGGATGTCATAGATCTATACCGACGCGTGCCAACGGGATCGAAGGTCGTCGTGATCTAGAACATCCAAGGGTCTGAACACTGACTTCACGCGGGCTTTCGACCAAGAGGCCGGAAGCCACTTCCATTCATCAGGACGATTATCATGGAGAACAACTGGGATCGCAGATTCGATCGAGAGGATTATCTCTTCGGGACAGAGCCAAACGCATTCCTCGCCTCGCAGGCCTTCCGGCTCAGGCCGGGCATGAAGGCGCTCGCGGTTGCCGACGGCGAGGGGCGCAATGGTGTCTGGCTCGCCGAACAAGGACTCGACGTCGTATCGATCGATGCTTCAACGGTCGGTCTCGCCAAAGCGCGTGAGCTCGCGCGCCAGCGCGGTGTCGGCTTGCAAACTATGCATGCCGAACTGGCCGAATGGGATTGGGAGCCGGAAACCTATGATCTCGTCGTCGCTATCTTCGTGCAGTTCGCGCCGCCTGAACTGCGCCAGACCATGTTCGAGGGCTTCCATACCTGCTTGAAGCCCGGCGGGCTCCTTATCATGCAGGGCTATCGTGTGGAGCAAATCGGCTACGGCACCGGTGGCCCGCCGCAGGCCGAGCGCCTCTACACCCAAGATCTGTTGATCAGATCGTTCGGGCATTGGGAAATTCGTCATCTTCTTTCGCACGACAGCGTGATCGAAGAGGGAGCTGGCCACTCGGGAATGTCGGCGCTCATCGATCTTGTCGCCGAGAAAGCCAGACACGATATCCTGCCGCTGCCGAATTTCGGGATGGACCATGCGGACCTTCAAGTTGCCGCTCGGGCTTGGCAGGGGCACGGCTGATACGATCCGTCACGACAAAGGAGCCGAAATCCCATTTCGGCATTCTTGGCGGCTGAGTGGTCGGTCAGATTTGAACAATGCCCTACACACGCAGCTCGCTCCCTACAGCAGGTCCTAATCGTCCAATGGCGTCGTCAGTACGATCGACCTAAACACTCACCCGCGGTAAGCGCTGGGAAACACGATGTCCTGATCGACCAATACGTTGAACATGTAGCCGGGGCGGATCTCCAGCGTCGGCTGGACGTCGAGGTTTTTGTTGATAGTTCGCTCGGTGACACGCCCAAAGGTCTCGGCGAAATTGCGTCGCGCCGCGTCCGACGCAGTGTCCTGTGTCGCGAGGGTCGAGCTCTGCGGAATGGCCATGTCCATGCCGGTGCCGATAATGGCAAGCAGGATCGCGGAGCCGAAGGTCTTGAGGTAGTGGTTATCGACCTTGTCCTTGAAACCGCCATAGCCTTCCGCGTCTGTCCCGGCCATGCCTCCGATCTGGAGCGTCGAACCGTTCGGGAAAATGATGTCGGTCCAGACGACGAGGACCCGGGACTGGCCGAACGAGACCCGGCTGTCGTAGCGGCCCATCAGCTTCGTGCCCTGCGGAATGAGCAGACGGTGGCCGGTCGCGCTGTCAAAGACGTTCTGTGAGACCTGCGCGGTGATGCGCCCTGGCAGGTCGGAGTTGATGCCGGTGATGAGCGTCGCCGGAATCACGGAACCGCGCTTGAGCTCATACAAAGAGCGCTGCGGCACGACCTGGTTGGGCAGATAACCGAGCTTTGCGAGATCGGAATTGAAGAAGCTCTCTTTCTTCGTCTGGCCATTGGGGTCGAGGTTCTGACCAGTGAGACCGGCCTGCAGCGCCGCGCTGTAGAGATCGCTCGCCGTGGGTGGGACGCCCCCCGTCGAACCCGAGGAATTGACGGGCTCGGCGGCGTTCGCTGAGGTAGCCTTGAGCTTGTCGGTCGCGATGGCGAGCGGAGCGTCGTAGGCGACATTGCTCGCCTGCACGCGGGCCATGCGCTGGCGCTGCCGCTCACGCCAATATTGCTCTTGTCCTTCGCGCTCGAGGCGCGCCCGCCACACTTCCTCCGGTTCCAGCTCGACGCGGCGAACATCCTCCGCGCGAGCCGGCGTGGCAACGAAGGGATTGGTGGCTTCATCCTTGCGTTCGACCTGCGGCGTCACGATGATGGGCTGCACTGGCGGCTGGTCGCCGATGATGCCGTCAGTAACGCCGCGCTTGAGCTGATCGGCGAAGGTGGTCGCCGGCTGGCCGCCCGGGGTCGCGACGTCCGGCGCTCCCCGAAAGATAAGACCGCGCGAGGTCAGGCCGTAAAAGATGACGCCGAGGAACAATACGAGCACCACGATCGCGACGATGATCGGCAGCCGATTCAGGCGGCGGATATCCTTTCTAACCGTGGCGGCGGCGGCGGCTCCGCCAAGTTTCAGGGATTGTACCATTTTCCCTCCCCCTTAACCCCGCTTCATGACTGAGACCGGGCTCGCTGGCGCGGCGCCGCTCGAGGTCATCGTGTAAACTCGGCCGATCTCCATCGATCCCGTAGACAGCCTGGCGAGCACCTGCCCGTCGGCGGGCAGCAGAACGTAGGCCAGCCGGATAGCCTTGGTGTCCTTCGCGTCTTCATCGGTAGTCACAGCATAACCCCAGGTCCGCAGCGAGGATTCCAGCGCCGATCCGAACGCGGAGCCATCCGAATTCAGTACGATCGTCGCCGTCCCCGGTCCGATCTGTTCGGCAAAACGCGGCACGAGATCGCCGGCAACGGCGGAGGCCGCCGGCGCTGAGAGCTCGGCCGGCGCACTGCTCGCGACGAGGCCGCCGCTGCTCAGAGTCTGGCAACCGGAAAGGACGGCGGTGGTGAGGATGAGAACTGTTGCGCGTGCTGAGGGAATGGGAATGAGGAAGCGGCTGCGCATGGCTCACCCTCCCCGCTTGATGGTGATCTTGTCCTGCCACCAAAAGCCGACGCCGGAAACGAGGATCGCCCTGTCGACGGCGAAGTCGACGATCATCATGTTGCTCTTCATGCGATAGTTCACGATCCTGTTTTGGCCGCCCGAGACGACAAACAGCACCGGTGCGTCGCGCGAGGCGACGGAGGGCGGGAACTGAATGTAGGTTTTCGTTCCGTCGGTGTAGACACGCGTCGGCCGCCAGCTCGCGTTCCCCGAGATCGAGTATTGAAAGTTGAGCTGCTCCGCCGGTACTCCCGCGCCCGGAATCGTGCTGGCTTCGAGCCGGGCATTGACGTCGGCAAGTCGCGACGAGACGTCCTCTGGATAGTCAAATCCAACGCGGGCCATGTATTGCGTTCCGTGCGACTTGAGCTGGATGTGGTATGTGCGCCTTGACGTCGTCACCACCATCGAAGTGACGAGGCCAGCTTCCGTCGGCTTGACGATCAGATGGATCGCCTGTCCGCCCGGCGCGCCGGAAGTGGCCGGTTCGACTTTCCAGCGCACGGTGTCCCCGACGAGCACGTCGCGTACGACCTCGCCGGCCTGAAGTTCGATATCGCAGACCTGTAGGGGCGAGCAGATGACGGAGGGCTGAACTTCGCCATAGAGGAAGATCACCTTGCCGTCAGGACCACGGGTCACAAGACCGGTGCGCCCGCGCCACTGGCCGGAGATGTCCATCCCCTTGACCTCCTTTCCGGTGAGGCTTTGGGCTTCGGCATTTTGAGCCAAGGTGTGAGAAGAGATGGTGGCCGCAATCAGGAGGGCCGCCCGGGATAGTGGTTTAATCTTTCGCATGAGCTCGGGCGCGCCTTTCAGATCTGTGCTGTCCAGTCGAAGTCCTTGAGATAAAGGCCGATGGGGTTGAGCCGGATGACCGCTTCGTCCTGCGGCGGGATCAGCACGACGGTTGCAACGGCACGAAAGCGGCGGGTCGCGACCTCCTTTCCCTTCCGGTCGCGTTCGAATTCGGTCCAGTCAATCTGGAAGGATTGGGTGGACAATGGGACGACGTTGTTCACCTCGATCGAGACGGTGGCCGTCTTCGCCTTCTCGAACGGAGAGGCGGAACGGAACCAGCCATTGACCTTCTCGGTCGCGGGATCTGTAGTCCGGAGCATCGCATAGACGCGGTCGATGTACTGCTTCTGGACGACGGCGTCGGGCGTCACCGAACGGAAGTTGGTGACGAAACCGGCGAGCACTGCGCGCACAACGCGCGGATCGGCATATTCGATCTGTGCCGGAAAACCGGCGTTTACCGCCGAGCCGAGCTTGTCGACTTCCACGAGATAGGGAACGAGCTTGACCTGCGTGCTCTGATAAAGCGCGTAGCTCGTGCTCACGAGCGCCAGCGCGAGGCTGGTGACGCCGACGATACGCCAAGCCGCAGCCGCCTTCACGTAGGAGCCGTAGCGCTCGGTCCATTCCTGGCGCGCGGCGATATAGGGGTTGTCAGGAGCATCGGATCTGCTGGCCAAGACGCGCCTCCTCTATCGATCGTCTGGCTTGGGCGGGGGCGTCGGCCCACTGCGGCCACTGCCGGAAGCATTGTCGAGCTTGGCGTTGGCGAGACCTAGCAGCGAGCCGGCATAGGCGCCTGGCGAACCGATCGCTTTGTCGCGGGCGGCCGACGCGACGGCTCCTCCCGCAGACGCCGCGCCGCGTAGACCGGCCACGGCGGCGCTTCCGAATGACGCGCCGCTCGCGCGTGCCGCCGAATAGGCCGAGGCCCCTGCCCTCGCTCCGCCCCAGGCAAGCGCCGTTCCGCCGGCGGCGAAACTCGCGGCTTGCGCGCCATGACGGATCGCTTCCATGCCGCCTGTGACGGAAGCGCCCTGCACCACACCCTGAACGATGTTGGGCACGTACATGGAGATCACGAAAACCACGACGGCGAGGCCGGCGATGGCGAGCGCGGTTTGGTACTGGTCGCCCACCGCAGCATCGTTTGCGAGCCCGATCAGCACATCGGAGCCGATCTTCGCGATCATCACCAACGACATAAGCTTCATGCCGACCGAGAAGGCGTAGATCAGGTAACGGACGGCAAAATCCTTGGTAAAGGATGAGCCGCCAAGGCCGAGCATGATCATCCCGGCCATCAGCCCGACATACATCTCGATCAGCACCGACACGAAGATCGCCGCAACAAGGCTGAAGGCGATCACGCTGACGATCATGGCAAGGGCGGCAGCAAGTGCCAGCGCGTTGTCCTGGAACAGGCCGAAGGAGATTTTCTCCGACATTTTAGAGGCCACAGTTAGCCCGGCATTGAAAACGTTGGCGGGCGAAGCAGATCCGCCGCCAGCGCCAATCTGGAACAGGCTGTCGACGACAGCCGTCGCCACGGTCGGCCCTTGGTCGAGGACGAAGGCGAACAGTCCGATGAACAGGATGCGGCGCACGAGCTCGGCGAACCACGCGTCGAGCGAGGCGGCGTTGATGGCGAGCCAAACCGCAGCGATGCCGATCTCGATACCAGCGAGGATCCAGAACAGCGAGCGTGCCGCGTTCATGATCGTGGTCTCCCAGCCCTTTGCGGCCGTGACCACCTGATTCTCAAGCGTGTTCAGGACGCTGCCGTCCTGCGCCAGCGCCGGCTCGGCCGCGATGACGAGGACAAGCACGACGAGAACGACGCCGAAGCAGGAAGACGACCGGAAGGAAGGAGAACCTGTCACCATCTCGGCCTCATCTCTTGGCCGCTCTTCGTGTCGTATTCCTTCGGCGCGGAGAAGAAGTCGCGCGTCCGTTCGCGGCGCTGCTCTTCCGACAGTGTACCTGCACTGTCCGCCGGCGCGTCGCTCCATCCGTCAGGGCGCGTGACGATCCAGATCGCGACGCCCGCGCTGAAGCTGAGCCCAGCGGCAATGACGATCGCGATCATCTTTGTGCGGCTCACCATCGCGGCTTCATCTCCTGGCCGCCGCTGGTCGAAGGCGTCGTCGCCTTGAAGAACTCCTCGCGCCGGGCTTGGGCGAGATCCTTTTCCGATTGCTGCGACTGATACCAGGTTGCCATCATCGTCATCTGTTGCGAGACGAGGCCGCGCAGCTTCTGCATCTGCGCGACCTGCTGGTTGGCGATCTGGTGACCGACCTGCAGCGCCTTCATCTGCCCGTCTGCTGTCTGCGATAGGTCCCGCAGCTGGGCCATCGTCGTCTCTTCGGTCGAGAATTGATCGGCCGTGAGATTCGCGGCCTTCAACGTGCCGGCGATCGTGTCGCGGTTGGTCGTCGACCAACTCTGATAGGTCTGCGAAAAGCTAGCGCCGGTCGGCAGTTTGGTCTTGAAGTCGGCGAAGCTCTGGAAGCGCTGCTTGAGCACGTCGTCGATATTGCCCATCGAGAACGCGATGCCCTGTCCCTGCGCGACGACGCTCTGTAGTTTGTTCAGGTCGCTGGCGACCTGCCCCCAGATGTGCGTCGGCAGCTGGGCGGTGTTCTGCAGCAGGTTTCTGTAGATGTTCAGCTGGTTCTGAATCTGCTCCGCGAGCTGAGTGATCTGCTTTATCTGATTGTTGACCTGCTCGGCTGACTTGCCGACGAGGCTTATGAGCTCGCCATTGTTGAGAATCTGCGTCCATTCGGTGGCGCCCCCAGTCAAGCCCCCACCAGCAAGCGCCGATCGCACCATGAAAGGAAGCGTGAGGGCCACCGCGGCCGTGCCGCGCAGGAACTCAAGTCTGGTTATCTGCGAGAAGCGCTTCGGCATGGCCGATCCCCCTTTCCTCCATCCAGCGCACTGGCCATTGCCGGTCGTGCGCCGCCTTCAATTCCAAAATACGTTTGAGGTGATCGCGGCCGGACGCGCCGGCGAAGGCCAGCGCGACGGGACCGAGCGACATGTCGAAAAGGCGCCGGCCTTCGGCGCTGACGACGTAATATTCGCGCTTAGGTAATGCTGACGCGACGATCTCGATCTGTCGCTCATTGAAACCGAGCTTTTCGTAGAATTCGCGTGTGCCGGACTCGCGTGCCGATCCGTTCGGCAGGCAGATCTTCGTCGGGCAGGATTCCTTAAGCACGTCGATGATGCCGGAACGTTCGGCGTCCGAGATCGACTGGGTCGCTAGTACAACGGCGCAGTTCGCCTTGCGCAACACCTTCAGCCACTCGCGAATCTTGTCGCGGAAAGTCGTGTGACCGAGCATCAACCATGCTTCGTCGAGCAGGATCAGACTGGGCGCCCCGGTAAGACGCTTTTCGATCCGGCGAAACAGGTAGGTAAGCACGGGCACAAGGCTCCGTTCGCCCATGTTCATCAACTCCTCGATCTCGAACGTCTGGAACCCACCAAGCGTGAGCCCGTCTTGTTCGGCGTCGAGGAGATGCCCCATCGGCCCGTCGACCGTGTAGTGATGCAAAGCGTCCTTGAGGTCACGCATCTGCACGCCTGACACGAAGTCGGAGAGCGAACGCCCCGGTGCGTTTGCCATGAGCGCGATCTGTCGCGAAATCGCATTCCGATGCTCTGGCGTCACCTTGACGCCTTGCAGCGCCACAAGCGTCTCGATCCACTCGGAAGCGAAGGCGCGGTCACCGTCACCGGCGAGGTCACCAAGGGGGCAAAAGGTGAGCCGAGGCCCCTCTCTTCCCCCGTCGCCACCAATCTCGTAATGATCGCCGCCGGCCGCTAGCGTTAGCGGCATTAGCGAGCGTCCCTTGTCGAAGGCGAAAATCTGCGCTCCATGATAACGTCGGAACTGCGCTGCGATGAGCGCGAGCAATGTCGACTTTCCTGACCCCGTCGGCCCGAAGATTAGACTGTGACCCACATCGTCGACGTGAAGGTTAAATCGAAAGGGCGTGGACCCGGACGCAACCTGCATCAGCGGCGGCGAACCTTCAGGATAGAACGGGCATGGAGCTACAGGCGAGCCTGACCAGACAGAGTTGAGCGGCAAAAGGTCGGAGAGGTTGCGGGTGGTGATCAGCGGCTCACGTAAGTTGGCGTACCAGTTTCCGGGCAGCGAACCGAGGAAGGCCTCGGTTGCGTTCAGTGTCTCGACCCGGGCGCCGAAGCCTTCAGCCTGTACAAGACGGCGGATGCCCTCGCACTTCTCCGTCAGTCGGTCTGCGTCGCTTTCATGCAGAACGATCACCGGTGTGTAGTAGCCGTAGGCGACAAGCTGCGATGACGCCTCGGCGATCGCATCTTCTGTCTCGGCGACCATCGCGATCGCGTCCTGGTCGACGGAACGGGATTGCGTTTGGAAAAGCTGGTCGAAGAATGGTCTGACCTTCTGCTGCCACTTTTTACGTGTTCGCTCGAGCTTGTCGCGCGCCTCGATCTCGTCGAGGAACATAAAACGGCTCGACCAGCGATAGGTCAGCGGCATTTGATCCAGTATATTCAGGATGCCTGGCCAACTCTCGGCTGGCAACCCGTCGATTGCGACGACGCCGACATAATGTCCGTCGACCGTCGGCGTCAGGCCATGCTCGTATTCGGCGGTGACCAGCCAGTCGAGATACATCGGGATCTCGGGTAGGCGCACCGGATTGTTCTCACCGGTGATGCAAAATCGAAAGAACTGGAACAGTTCGTCATAGCGTGCAATGCGTTCCCCTCCCCGCTCAGGGACTTCGCGAGTACGCATGCGCTGGATCGAGAGAACGTTGGCGAGATACTGCTCGATCTCGCGGATTGAGGTGTGGAAATTGCCGAGTGCCGTGTCCGCGAAGGTTGCGGACCGGCTGTCGCGGTCGGAATAGACGTATTTCGCGACTCCCGACTTGCGCCGCTCCGGCGGGCGCCAAGTCAGGATGAGCGCGTGGCGGCTCTCGAAGTGCCCTCTCTCCAGCTCGAAATGACTACGACGCTCGGCATCGATGGCCCGCGTCACGGCATCCGGGAATGCGCCGGCGGTCGGGTAATCGGTGGTGGGTATCCGTAGCGCCTCGACCTGGATCATCCAGCCCGAGCCAAGCCGAGCGAGAATGGCGTTGATCTGACGGGCGACATCGTTGCGCTCGGCGTCGGTCGAACTCTCACTGTCGGGCCCGGCGAAGTACCAGCCGGCCATCAGCGAGCCGTCCTTCAATAGGACGATGCCATCATCGACAAGTCCTGCATACGGCACGAGGTCGGCGAAGGATGGGCCAGAATGACGGAAGGAGCGCAGCGCAACCAATGTACGACCCTCAGAATCGCCGCCAAGGCGAGGAGGTCGGCCGGTAATGTTGGCGGTAACCAACATGGCGCAGATAGACACGGCGCATCATTGGATCGGCCTTGGCCATCATCCGGAGAAGGCCGACTGTCACGGTCCAGATAACGACGCCGAACAGCGCCGCGTACCAGGTCAGTACGACGAAGATCAGAATGACAGCCGCGAGCCCCGTCAGAAGGACAAGTTCGCGGTCCGCACCCATCAGCAGATTGGGCCGCGACAGCGCCCGATGGATCCGCGACCGTGCGAGCTTGGAGCCAGCCTCAACCATGCGCTCCCTCCCCTGCCCCGCGCGCCGGTGGAGTTGGCGTCGAAGGTTCGGAGGGAGCCGCGGCCTCAGGTGTACCAATCGACGCGCCGGTGGAGCCAAACAAGGCGACGATCTGCGTGGCGCCAAGCAGTATCCCGGCGACGAGCACGACATACATCAACCTTCGCGCGAAATCGTTGAGCTCGCCCCCGAAAATCAGCATGCCGCCGGCGATTGCCACGGCGGCCAGCGCGATGAAGCCGGCCACAGGCCCGGTGATGGATTGCTGGATCTGCTGTAGCGGACTCTCCCAAGGCAGGCTTCCACCACTTGACGCCAAGGCGGGTAGACTTAGCGGCAGCAGGATCAGCACGGAAAGGACGCCGGTCGTCAAAATTGTGCAGCGATCATGCGACATGGACGTCCTCGTCGAGCTGTGCATAGGATTCGGTGTGGTAGCGGCCGGCCTCAAAACGCTCGACATGTACGACGTCGCGAACGCGTCGGCCGCGACCGGTGCGCTCGATTGAGACGAGCAGATCCACGGCCTCGCCGATCACTTCCTGCATTGGCTGTTGGCTGACCTCAGCCGTCAGTTGCTCAAGCCGGCGCAAGGCTGACATGGCAGTGTTGGAATGGATCGTGGTGACTCCTCCGGGATGCCCCGTGTTCCAGGCCTTGAGAAGGGTGAGCGCCGCCCCGTCGCGAACCTCGCCGACGACAATCCGGTCGGGGCGAAGACGCATCGTGCTCTTGAGCAGCCGCGCCATGTCGATCGTGTCGCTGGTATGCAAAGACACGACATTCTCGGCTGGGCACTGGATCTCTGCAGTATCCTCGAGGATCAGGATGCGGTCGTCAGGAGCGGTCCCCGCGATCTCCGCGATGACGGCATTGGCGAAAGTCGTCTTGCCAGACCCCGTACCACCAGAGACGACAATATTAAGCCGCGAGGCAATCGCGTTCCTGACGATGTCGGCTTGACGGCGCGTCATCACCTTGTCTCGCACATAGTCATCGAGGGGGATCAGCCGTGAGGCTCGACGGCGGATGGCGAAAACCGGAGCCTTGACGATCGGTGGCAGAAGTCCCTCGAAACGATGGCCGCCGATCGGCAGTTCGCCCGAGATGATCGGACGTTCGTCATCGGCCTCAGATTGAAGCGCGTGGGCGACGCTTCCGATGACAATCTCAGCTGTCGCCGGAGTCATTTCGCCTGCAGGCGCGACACCATGGCCAAGGCGCTCGATAAACAGCTTACCGTCGGGATTGAGCATGATCTCAACGACGCTGTTGTCATCGAGTGCGACGCAGAGCTGGTCGCCGAGCGCTTCCTGCAGTTTGCGGATCAGTCGTGGATGGGAACGCAGTTGCGTCATGCCGCCGCTTCCCTCATGCCACGCGCCGCAGCGGCGCAATGGTTGATAGGTATGCTGCTGGCCGAACCTGCTCAAAACTCGCAAGATCGGTCGGGAGCAAGCCGACAACGGCGTTCGTATTGCCGAGGCGCTTGGGGGTGCCGATCCGGGTCATCGGCCAGCCGGCACGACGCAGGATTCGCTCGATCCGGACGTCGGTAGCCGTGATTAGCTCGGAATAGCCGTTCGCTATCGACCATTCGATGATCGCGGCGAACATGGTCCACGTCACGTCGTGCAGAACCTGACCCGCCCTCCCCGCGTCGACAGACGTATCGACGCAGAAGCGCGAACTCTCGATCATCGCGGGGTGGGGCTTGAACAGTCTGCCTTCGCCGAGTTCCGGAAATAAAACGGACAGAAGCATCGGGCCAGTTGACGGAAGCAGTCGTGCGCAGCCGACGACGTTGTTTCGGCCAGTCACAGCCAGGATGTAGGTCGGGCCGCATCCGTCGAAGCTGTCGGCCTCGCGTCCATCCCTCACATCGACATCCCAGTTCAGACGATCGCGAAAGATTCGTGCGCGAAGCTTATGCATCCCGTCGAGAAGATCTGGAAATTTCTTGTAGGAATCGGCGGCGATGGCCACTGCGTGCATGTTCGGTTCTCCGACACGGTTGATGTCAGGAGACAAAAGCGCACCATTAGCCGGCAGCCGCGACTAGTGAATTTATCAGTGCGATTCTCTGCCGAGCGAGGTGAGTCGGGGGCTAATCGCGCGAGAGTCTCCGCGGGCCGTGAAAAACTGGCGGAATATACCTAATGAATTTATCAGTCCAAGTTCGGACCCTCGATCCGGAGCCAAGCCTGCTATCGCACTGAAAAGAAATAGGAAAATTGCTCTACAGGCCTCGGAAAATGGATGCGAGTGTCGGCCTGCGTTAAGGACTCGTTTACCATTAACCTCTTGCAACCGCATGACCAATTGCTATCGTCACGGAAAATATGGGCGTTCGCCTAATTCTCCGTGATGAAAGTTTTGAACGTGAGTCTACCCGCAGCGCATTCGCGAAAGCTGATCCCGTCGGTCGAGGATACTATCGGCGCACAGGCCGATCTCCTCAGCTCACAACTTCAGGCGAGGAGCGAAGCGCTATTTCCTCCGACGTCGAGAAAGGTGCTCCGGAAGTTTACGGCCGGTGAAGCGGCTCGTCTGATCTCGGTATCTGACTCCACGCTTAGAAAGATGACACTCGCCGGCGAAGGGCCGCAGCCAGAGCTCGCAAGCAATGGCAGGCGCCTCTACACGCTAGGGCAGATCAATGAGCTCCGCCAAATCCTTGCGGAGTCTTTGCGCGGACGTGATCGCACGGATGTCGTTCCCCATAGGCGGCCTGGCGAGCATTTGCAGGTTATCGCCGTGACGAACTTCAAAGGCGGGTCGGGCAAAACGACGACGTCGGCGCATCTCGCGCAATACCTTGCTCTCCAGGGGTACCGGGTCCTAG
>CALRZK010000007.1:0-13987 GCA_943372615.1 Bradyrhizobium ivorense
CGAAGCGTGGTGGAGCCAGGCGGGATCGAACCGCCGACCTCTTGCATGCCATGCAAGCGCTCTCCCAGCTGAGCTATGGCCCCGAAACCTGCGACGCACTGGGTGCGGCGTCGCGGGCAAACCCAAACCACATGTTCGGGCAGATCACAAGTCCTGTTGTCAGGATCTTGTCACTTAACTTTCTTCGTCGCCGCCAACATCGCCGATGATGTCGGTCACGTCGTCGTCGCCTTCGTCTTCGTCGGCGATGAAGGTCGAATCGTCATCGTCATCATCGACCGAATCGTCGGCTTCGATGTCGTCTTCGGATTCCAGAACCGCGGCCTTCTTGCCGGTGTTCTCTTCGGCATCGGCCTCCTCGAGGGACACCAATTCCTCGTTGTCCACGGTCTCGTTCTCGTCCGTCGCATTCGCGGTCGATGCAGCGCGCTCGGCGGCGCGGCCACGGGGCGGAGCAATCGGAGCGATCGGCACCACCTCACCGGTATAAGGCGAAATCACCGGCGTCTTGTTGAGGTCGTAGAACTTCTTGCCCGTGGTTGGGCAAATGCGTTTGGTTCCGAGGTCGGATTTGGCCACGTGCAGGTGTCCTGGGGATTTCTTGAAAAACGGTGCTTCACTTGGCTAGTTGAGACGCTCATGTCAATAGCGCTTTGCTCGTGAATGACGGGCGCGTGACGCGTCGTGGCCCATATGCTACGAGCCCGCTTGCGCAAGGGAACAGTATTTTGAGCCATCCAGACACATCCGAAGCCGAGCAAAAGCCTCTGACAGCGCGCAAAAGCGGTGCTTTGCGCGGTTCCGCGCGGGTGCCCGGCGACAAGTCGATTTCGCACCGCGCGCTCATTCTCGGCGCGCTGGCGGTGGGCGAAACGCGCATCACCGGCCTGCTCGAAGGCGAGGATGTCCTGAATACCGGCAAGGCCATGCAAGCGCTCGGCGCCAAGGTCGAGCGGACCGGCGATTTCGCGTGGAAGGTCAATGGCGTAGGCGTCGCTGGCTTCGCCGAGCCGAAGGCGCCGCTGGATTTCGGCAATGCCGGCACCGGCTCCCGGCTGGTGATGGGTGCCGTCGCCGGCTGCCCGATTACCGTGACATTCGATGGTGATGCCTCGCTGCGCAGCCGCCCGATGCGCCGCATTGTCGATCCGCTGGAACTGATGGGCGCGAAAGTCACGGCCTGCCAGGAAGGCGGCCGGCTGCCGCTGACCCTGCAGGGCGCCCGCGATCCCCTGCCGATCGTCTACAAAACGCCAGTGGCTTCCGCGCAGATCAAGTCCGCGGTGCTGCTGGCCGGCCTGTCGGCGCCGGGTACCACCACGGTGATCGAGGCCGAGGCCAGCCGGGACCATACCGAGCTGATGCTCAAGCATTTTGGCGCCGAGATCGTCTCCGAAAAGGAAGGCGCTCATGGCCGCAAGATCACGCTGACCGGCCAGCCCGAGCTGAAAGGCGCCGATGTCGTGGTGCCCGCCGATCCGTCGTCCGCGGCGTTCCCGATGGTCGCAGCGCTGGTCACGCCGGGCTCGGAGATCGAACTCACCGACGTGATGACCAATCCGCTGCGCACCGGCCTGTTCACGACGCTGCGCGAAATGGGGGCGGATATCGAGGAAACGGACGTCCGCGGCGATGCCGGCGAGCCGATGGCCAAATTCCGCATCAAGGCGTCGAAGCTCAAGGGCGTCGAAGTGCCGCCCGAGCGCGCACCGTCGATGATCGACGAATATCTGGTGCTGGCGGTGGCGGCTTCTTACGCCGAAGGCACCACGATCATGCGCGGCCTGCACGAGCTGCGTGTGAAGGAATCCGATCGCCTGGAAGCCACCGCCGCGATGATCCGCGTCAATGGCGTGAAGGTTGAGATTGTCGGCGACGACCTGATCGTCCACGGCACCGGCCGCGTCCCCGGCGGCGGCACCGTCGCCACCCATATGGATCACCGCATCGCCATGTCGGCCCTGGTCATGGGCTGCGCTTCGGATGCGCCCGTCACCATCGACGACACGACGTTCATCGCCACCTCGTTCCCCGACTTCATCCCGATGATGCGTCGCCTGGGCGCGGATTTTGCGTGACGCCATGGCCACAGGCTTCGACCGCGATGCCCTGCTGGACGCCTTCGACGAGATCGGGCGTGCAGCGGTCGCGGCCGGGACGAAGCTGCAGATAGCCGTCTATGGTGGCTCTGCCCTCATGCTGGCGAGCAATTTTCGATTTGCCACGGAAGACGTTGATATCGCTGAGATCGGGGGTGAATGGCCGGAATGGCTGCGCGTGGTGGCGGAGCAAATTGCTGTTAATCGCGGCTGGTCGGAGACCTGGCTGAACGATGCCGTATCGTTTCACCTCAGCGAATTGGCGCAGCGTGACCGCGATCACTTGGCCTTTGGCAGCTTTCCGCGATCGGGTGACAGCGTCGGCCTCTGCGTGCTGATCCCGACAGCGCGCTACATGCTCGCGATGAAGCTCAAGGCACTGCGTGTCTCGGACTTCGACAAGGGAAAGCAAGACATGTCGGATGTCGCGCATCTCCTGAAGGTGCTTGGCGTCTCCGATGTGGAGCAGGGGGTGGCGATTCTGGCCGAGTTTTTCCCGCGCAGCGCGGCGGATGCAGACAAACAGCGCTTCGTGCTAAAACGACTTCTTTCCGGAGATCTGGCGACCGATGCGCCCTATTACCCTCGCACAGACAGCTGAACGGATCGCCGCCGGCGCGCCGCAAGGCCAGACGCTGAGCGAATTTCTGGATGAGTTTTACCTCGCTTCCACACAAGCGCAGCGCGCGGAGATGATTGTTGAACCGCCGGCGATGATGTCGGATCCGCAGCTGAACGGCCTGCTCGGCGGGGTTGCCGAGTATCTCGCCCATCAGCATAAGCTTCCGAAGGTCCCCGCTTGGGCCTATGCGTCGGAGCGATATCTTGATCGTCCCTGGCACGTCTCGCCATTCGACGACGCCGGCATGCGAGAATACCTGACCTTCTCCAGCCCGGCCGAGTTCGCCTCCCGCAACATTTTCACCGAGGAGCGCCCATTGCGGCGCGCCCGTTCTGAGCTGACACACGAAAGTTCCACGCCAAAATGATCATTGCCATCGACGGACCCGCCGCCTCCGGTAAAGGCACGCTCGGCAAGCGCCTGGCGAAGCATTATGGCTACCGTCATCTCGATACCGGCGTGCTTTATCGCGCGGTGGGCTTCGCTCTGATCGAGCGCGGCATCGACCTCAACAACGAGATCGAAGCCGTGCACGCCGCCGAAAGCCTCGATCCCGAGCATTTCGGTAATCCGCTGCTTAAAACCCAGCAAGCTGGCGATGCCGCGTCGATCGTCTCTGCCTTCCCGCGCGTCCGTGAGGCCCTGCTCAACTTCCAGCGCCATTTCGCAGAGGAACCGCCCGGCGCCGTGCTCGACGGCCGCGATATTGGAACCGTGATCTGCCCGGATGCCGACGTGAAGATTTTCGTGGTGGCCGATCCCGCAGTTCGCGCCCGTCGCCGCACGCTGGAGGCCAAGGGGCGCGGTGA
Organism: Bradyrhizobium ivorense; assembly: GCA_943372615.1. Lineage (GTDB taxonomy): Bacteria > Pseudomonadota > Alphaproteobacteria > Rhizobiales > Xanthobacteraceae > Tardiphaga > Tardiphaga ivorense_A. The sequence continues at coordinate 3,531 of CALRZK010000007.1, forward strand.
GGCGGCCGATGAGGCGCTGGTCCTGGCCGACATCCTCAAGCGCGACGAGCGCGACCAGAACCGGCCGGTGGCGCCTTTAAAGCCTGCGGAAGATGCATACTTGCTGGATAATTCCAATTTGGATATAGAAGGCGGCGTCCGGGCCGCCATCGACATTGTCGAGGCCGTCCGAGCGGGCCGGCAGCGGGTCTGATCGATCGCTCCTTTCGAGCGACATCACGACGAAACCGCAGCCGTTATTGGAGGAGCGCCCGCTCCCGGTCTCGAGCTGCGATACGCTCTTTTCTGGTTCCGGACATTCAAGCTGACATACGCATCACTTGCGAAGGCATCCTGCCGGCCCGTTTTTGCACCTCCATGCAAAACGGTCGTCAGAGGTTGCGGACCTTTGACCCTTTGCAAGCGCTGCGCCCCTTAACCCGAACGGCCGGCAAGATACCGCATCTGGAGAACAAATGGCTTCGATTGATTCCTACAATCCCTCGCGCGACGATTTCGCAGCGATGCTCGACGAGTCCTTCTCGGGCGGCAACCTTCAGGAAAGCTCGGTCATCAAGGGCCGTGTGGTTGCGATTGAAAAGGACATGGCCGTCATCGACGTCGGCCTGAAGACCGAAGGCCGCGTGGCGCTGCGTGAATTCGCAGGACCCGGCCGTGAAAGCGAATTGAAGGTCGGCGACGAAGTCGAGGTGTTCCTCGACCGGATCGAAAACGCGCTCGGCGAAGCCGTGCTTTCGCGTGACAAGGCCCGCCGCGAAGAAAGCTGGGGCAAGCTCGAAAAGGCGTTCAACGCCAACGAGAAGGTCAACGGCGTTATCTTCAACCAGGTCAAGGGTGGCTTCACCGTCGATCTCGACGGCGCCGTGGCGTTCCTGCCGCGCTCGCAGGTCGACATCCGTCCGATCCGCGACGTTGCTCCGCTGATGAACAACTCGCAGCCGTTCCAGATCCTCAAGATGGACCGTCGCCGCGGCAATATCGTCGTGTCGCGTCGTACCGTTCTCGAAGAAACCCGCGCCGAACAGCGTCAGGAACTCGTCCAGAACCTCGAAGAGGGTCAGGTCATTGACGGCGTCGTCAAGAACATCACCGATTACGGTGCGTTCGTTGACCTCGGCGGCATCGACGGCCTGCTGCATGTCACCGACATCGCATGGCGTCGCGTCAACCACCCGACCGAAGTGCTCACCATCGGTCAGACGGTCAAGGTCAAGATCATCAAGATCAACCACGAGACCCACCGTATCTCGCTCGGCATGAAGCAGCTGCTCGACGATCCGTGGCAGGGCATCGAGGCGAAGTACCCGCTGAACGCACGCTTCTCGGGTCGCGTCACCAACATCACCGACTACGGCGCATTCGTCGAACTGGAGCCGGGCATCGAAGGCCTGATCCACGTCTCGGAAATGTCGTGGACCAAGAAGAACATGCACCCCGGCAAGATCGTTTCGACCTCGCAGGAAGTCGAAGTGCAGGTGCTCGAGGTCGACAGCGTCAAGCGTCGTATTTCGCTCGGTCTCAAGCAGACCATGCGCAATCCGTGGGAAGTGTTCGTCGAGAAGTTCCCGGTCGGTGCGACCGTGGAAGGCGAAGTCAAGAACAAGACCGAATTCGGTCTGTTCCTGGGTCTCGATGGCGACGTGGACGGCATGGTCCATCTGTCGGATCTCGACTGGAAGCAGCCGGGTGAACAGGTCATCGACAACTTCAAGAAGGGCGACATGGTCAAGGCCATCGTCCTCGATGTGGATGTCGAGAAGGAGCGCATCTCGCTCGGCGTCAAGCAGCTCGAAGGCGACCCCTTCGCAGAGCCGGGCGACGTCAAGAAGGGCGCTGTCGTGACCTGCGAAGTCATCGACGTGAAGGACTCGGGTATCGACGTCCAGATCGCCGGCACCGACTTCACGACCTTCATCAAGCGCTCGGAACTCGCGCGTGACCGCAACGACCAGCGCGCTGAGCGTTTCGCCGTCGGCGAGAAGGTCGATGCCCGCGTGATCCAGTTCGACAAGAAGGCCCGCAAGGTCCAGGTGTCGATCAAGGCGCTCGAAGTGGCCGAAGAGAAGGAAGCCATCGAACAGTACGGTTCGTCGAACTCCGGCGCGACCCTGGGCGACATTCTCGGCAAGGCCCTCAAGGGCGGCGACAAGTAAGTTTCGACTTACCTGTGAAACAAATCGGGGCTCCGGCATTGCCGGGGCCCTTTTTGTTTGGGGTTGGGTCGTAGGATGGGTAGAGCGCAGCGAAACCCATCAACTGAGCGTGCCGCAACGACGGAATGATGGGTTTCACTCCGGCGCTATCGCGCCTCCGTTCTACCCATCCTACGGCTCCCTCCTTGTTTTCTTCATATTGCCTCGCAATTGAGGTAATCCAGAAACCCCAAGTAAAGGCTGCGCAGACGATGGATGCAGCCCCGCCGTTATTCAGGAGCTCCGCATGTCGCTTGATTCCGATGTGATCGTCGATCGCCGCAGGCTGCGTCGCAAGCTGACCTTCTGGCGGACGATTGCGGTGCTCGTCGCGGTGGTCGCAATTGTCGGTGGCGGCCTTTTCGTTGCCCGCTCGGGCACGCAGACATCCTCCGGCGCGATCGCCCGGATCAAGATCGAAGGTCTGATCCAGAGCAACAATGAGCGCATCGAGGCGCTGGAGCGGCTGGAGAACTCGTCTGCTGCGGCCGTCATCGTGCAGATCAACTCGCCCGGCGGTACCGTCGCCGGCTCCGAGCAGCTCTATGATGCCCTGGTCCGCCTGAAGGCGAAGAAGCCGATGGTCGTGATGGTCGAGGGCGTCGCTGCGTCCGGAGCTTATATCGCCGCGCTTGCTTCCGACCAGATCATTGCACGGCAGACCTCGATGGTCGGCTCCATCGGCGTGCTGGTGCAATTTCCCGTGCTCGCCGGCTTGATGAAAACCGTCGGCGTGAAGCTCGAGGAAGTGAAATCCTCGCCGCTGAAGGCTGCGCCGAATGGCGTCGACGAGCCTTCGCCGGAAGCCCGCGCTGCGCTCGAAGTGCTGGTGAAGGATAACTACACCTGGTTCCGCGGTCTCGTGCAGAACCGCCGCGCCATGGATGACGCGCAGATCGAGAAAGTCGCCGATGGCCGTGTTTTCACGGGTCGTCAGGCCGTCGGCCTCAAGCTGATCGATCAGATCGGCGACGAGAAGACTGCGGTGGCGTGGCTGGTGTCGGAAAAGAAGATCAAGAGTGATCTGCCGGTGCGTGACTACAAGCTGTCGCCGAAATTCGGCGATCTCACTTTCCTGCGCGCGGCGTCGTCGATTGCACTGGATGCAGTGGGTCTGTCCTCCATTGCACGCCAGGTGGAGCAGGGCGGTTTTGCGCAAGCCGTTGATGGTATGGGTCTCGACGGGATGCTGGCGCTGTGGCGCCCGATGTCGCTGAACTGACTCTGAATCCAGAAGATGCTGCGCCGCTCGCTCGCAACCCGATCTTTCCCGCGGCGAGCAGGTGGCCAAGCCTCTTTTAGAGCAATTGTCACGTACTTTCCGGGCAACTATCAGTCATTTAGCGTCTTGACAGCTCAGCACTTTTTCACGGAAATGCAGCCTCAACTTCAAAGCCCAACGTCTCGATGATCAAATCCGAACTCGTCCAACGCATCGCTGAACACAACCCGCATCTCTACCAGCGGGATGTGGAGAACATCGTGAATGCGATCCTCGACGAAATCGTCGCAGCCCTCGCGCGCGGTGATCGGGTCGAGCTGCGTGGTTTTGGCGCTTTCTCCGTGAAGCATCGTCCTGCCCGCGCGGGCCGCAATCCACGCACCGGTGAGCATGTTCCCGTCGATCAGAAGAGCGTGCCGTTCTTCAAGACGGGCAAGGAGATGCGCGAGCGTCTGAACCGCGATCCGTCTGCGCCGGAGCCGGCCCAGGCATCGGAAGCCAGCGCCTCCTGAGCGGGGTCCGTGGCCTTCGGATGAGTTGTCGTGATCGCCGAGGCGGCCTCGTTTCTGCTTCACTGTTACGTGAGAGATATCGATGCGCAAATTCCTCACGGCTCTGGTCGTCATTCCCCTCGCGATCCTCTTCATCGTGTTCGCCGTCGCCAATCGTCATCTGGTCACGGTCTCGTTCGATCCGTTCAACAGCGCCGACCCCTCGATTGGCGCGAGTCTGCCGCTATTCGTCGTGTTGATCCTCACTGGCATCGTCGGTGTCGTGGCCGGCGGTACCGCCACCTGGATCAGGCAGCGCCATTGGCGCCGCGCCGCGCGCCAGCACGAGGCGGATGCACGGCGTGCAAGGGGTGAGCTGGCCGATCTGCGCGCCGAGATGGCAACGGCACGGGCGACCACCCAGAGACCAGTGCAAGACCTTCCAAGAACTGGCCTGCCAGCGCCCGGTTATGCGGCCGGCGAGCGAGACAAGGCCGGCGCGACGTTGTAGAACCCGCCCGGATGCGCGCCATTGCCGGCGCCGCCTGTCCGTTTCACCTTTCCCTGTTCGCAGTGGCCCGTTGAGAGCATGCCCCTGACCGTCAAAATATGCGGCTTGTCCACGCCAGAGACGCTCGACGCGGCTCTGCTAGCTGGCGCCGATATGGTCGGCTTCGTGTTCTTCCCGCCATCGCCGCGCCATGTCTCGCTGGATGTGGCCGAGAAGCTCGGGCGTCAGGCGAAGAAGGCCGTGAAGGTCGCGCTGTCCGTGGATGCCGATGATGCGCTGCTTGCCAACAGCATCGAGGCGCTACGCCCGCAGATCCTGCAATTGCATGGCAAGGAAACCGTCGCCCGCATTCGCGACATCAAGCAGAAATTCGGCCTGCCGGTGATGAAGGCGATCGCCGTCGAGACCGCGGCCGATCTCGCCGCGCTGCCCGGCTATGCCGCCGTCTGCGATCGCATCCTGTTCGATGCCAAGGCTCCGAAAGATGCGACGCGACCGGGAGGTCTTGGCGCAGCTTTCGACTGGCACCTGCTCGAAGGGCTCGATCTCAAACTGCCCTTCATGGTGTCGGGGGGATTGAACGCAGAGAACGTCGCCGAAGCCGTGCGGATCACGCGCGCCGGTGGCGTCGATATTTCGTCCGGCGTGGAAAGCGCGCCGGGCATCAAGGATCCCGAGATGATCCGCAATTTCATCCGCGCCGCGCGCGCAACGGAAGAGCTGGCGACCTGATGACGACTGCGATCCCAAATTCCTATCGGACCGGCCCCGACGAGACCGGCCATTTCGGCATCTTCGGCGGCCGCTTCGTCGCCGAAACCCTGATGCCGCTGATCCTCGATCTGCAGAAGGCTTATGAGGACGCGAAAGCCGATCCCGCTTTTAAGAAAGAGATGGACGGCTATCTCAAGGCCTATGTCGGCCGTCCGTCGCCGCTGTATTTCGCCGAACGCCTCACCGAGCATCTCGGTGGCGCAAAAATTTATCTGAAGCGCGAAGAGCTCAACCACACCGGTTCGCACAAGGTGAACAATGTGCTCGGCCAGATCATGGTCGCGCGCCGCATGGGCAAGAAGCGCATCATTGCCGAGACCGGCGCCGGCCAGCATGGCGTGGCGACGGCGACCTTGTGCGCGCGCTTCGGCCTCGAATGCATCGTCTATATGGGCGCGGTGGACGTCGAGCGGCAGCAGCCCAATGTGATCCGCATGGAAATGCTCGGCGCCAAGGTGGTGCCGGTGCAGGTCGGTGCGCGCACGTTGAAGGACGCCATGAACGAGGCGATGCGCGATTGGGTCACCAATGTGCACAACACGTTCTATTGCATCGGCACCGTCGCCGGCCCGCATCCCTATCCGATGATGGTGCGCGACTTCCAGTCGATCATCGGCGACGAGACCAAGGTGCAGATGCAGGAGATCGAAGGCCGCCTGCCGGATTCGCTGATCGCCTGCATCGGCGGTGGCTCCAATGCGATGGGCCTGTTCCATCCGTTCCTCGACGATCCCTCGGTCGATATCTACGGCGTCGAAGCCGCAGGCCACGGCCTCACCGATCTGCATGCCGCGTCGATCGCCGGCGGTCGCCCCGGCGTCCTGCACGGCAACCGTACCTATCTGCTGATGGATGAAGACGGTCAGATCCAGGAAGGCCATTCGATCTCGGCCGGCCTCGATTATCCCGGCATCGGGCCGGAGCATTCGTGGCTGCACTCCATCGGCCGCGTCAAATATCTCTCCGCGACGGATGAAGAAGCATTGGCGGCGTTCCAGTTGCTGTCGCGACTCGAAGGCATCATCCCGGCGCTGGAGCCGGCACATGCGCTCGCCAAGGTGAGCGAACTCGCACCGACCTTGCCAAAAGATCACCTGATGGTCGTCAACCTCTCCGGCCGCGGCGACAAGGACGTCCCGCAGGTCGGCGATATTCTGAAGGGCCGCCAGTCGTGACCACCCGCATCGATACCCGTTTCGCCGAACTTGCCGCCGAAGGCCGCTCGGCTTTTGTCACCTTCGTGATGGCCGGCGATCCCGATCTCGCCACTGCGCTTGAGATCGTGAAGGCTCTGCCCAAGGCCGGCGCTGATATCATCGAGCTCGGCATGCCCTTCACCGATCCGATGGCTGATGGTCCGTCGATCCAGGCGGCGGGGCTGCGCGCGCTGCAAGCCGGCATGACCCTGCGCAAGACGTTGCAGTTGGTCCGCGATTTCCGCGCCACCGATGACAAGACCCCCATCGTGCTGATGGGCTACTACAATCCGATCTATATCTACGGCGTCGATAAATTCCTGCCCGATGCCAAGGAAGCCGGTGTCGATGGCCTGATCATCGTCGATCTGCCGCCGGAAGAAGACAACGAGCTCTGCATCCCCGCGATGAAGGCCGGCCTCAACTTCATCCGCCTCGCGACGCCCACAACTGACGACAAGCGTCTGCCGGCCGTGCTCGCGAACACGTCGGGCTTCGTCTATTACGTCTCCGTCACCGGCATCACCGGTGCGGCCGCGGCCGATGCGTCCGTGGTCGGCACCGCGGTGGCGCGCATCAAGCGCCACACCAAACTTCCGGTCTGCGTCGGCTTCGGCATCCGCACCCCGGAAGCCGCCCAGGCCATCGCCAGCCACGCCAATGGCGCGGTGGTCGGCACCGCGCTGATCGATGCCCTCAAGGGCTCGCTGGATGCGGACGGCAACGCGACCTCGAAGACCGTCTCGGCGGTGGCTGACCTGACCGCAGCACTCGCTGCGGGCGTCCGCGGCGCAAAACAGGCCGCAGAATAAGCAGAATTGCCCTGTAACAGGGCGGAACCGCGGTTGCCGCGCCCGGCGCGGCCCGCCATATAATTCATGATGCGACGCATGCTCGCGACGCGGAGAACGCTATGAACTGGCTCACCAATGTCGTCCGTCCGAAAATCCGCAACATTCTGCGGCGCGAGACGCCGGAAAATCTCTGGATCAAATGTCCGGATACCGGCCAGCTGGTGTTCTACAAGGATGTCGAGAGCAACCAGTTCGTCATTCCCGGCTCGAACTACCACATGCGCATGGGCGCCACCGCGCGCCTGAAGTCGGTGTTCGACAACGAGACCTGGTACGATGTCGCGCTGCCCGACGTGGTCGCCGATCCGCTCAAGTTTCGCGACGAGCGGAAGTATGTCGATCGCATCAAGGATGCCCGCACCAAGACCGGCATGATCGATTCGGTGAAGGTCGGTTACGGCAAGCTCGAAGGCATGGGCACGGTCGTCGCCGTGCAGGATTTCGATTTCATGGGCGGCTCGCTCGGCATGGCGGCTGGTGAGGCACTGGTCCGCGGCCTCGAACTCGCCGTCGAGAAGAAGTCGCCCTTCATCGTGTTCGCCGCCTCCGGCGGCGCGCGCATGCAGGAAGGCATCTTGTCGCTGATGCAGCTGCCGCGCACCACCGTCGGCGTGCAGATGCTGCGCGAAGCCAAGCTGCCCTACATCGTGGTGCTCACCAATCCGACCACCGGCGGCGTCACCGCTTCCTATGCGATGCTCGGCGCCGTGCAGATCGCCGAGCCCGGCGCGCTGATCGGCTTTGCCGGCGCCCGCGTCATCGAGCAGACCATCCGTGAAAAGCTCCCCGAAGGTTTCCAACGCGCCGAATATCTGCGCGATCACGGCATGGTGGACATGGTGGTGCATCGCCACGACCTGAAGCCGACGCTGGCGCGTCTGTGCCGTTTGCTCACCAAGTCGCCTGCGGTGGAAACCGCACCGCGTGTGATGCCCGAGCAGATCGCCGTGGCGCCGGACGCGGTCCCGGCCCCGCAAGCGTGAGCGAGACCGCGCCGACATCATCGTCGCTTGGCGAGATTTTGGCGCGACTCGCCGCGTTGCATCCGAACACGATCGACCTGTCGCTGGAGCGCATGCAGCGCCTGATGGAGCAGCTCGGCAATCCCGAGCGCCGTTTGCCGCCGGTGATCCATGTCGCCGGCACCAATGGCAAGGGCTCGACGATCGCCTATCTGCGCGCGATCCTCGAAGCTGCCGAACTCAGCGTTCACGTCTACACCTCCCCACATCTTGTCCGCATGAATGAAAGCATCCGCCTCGGCGGCATGCTGGTCAGCGACGACGATCTGCGCGATGCCTTCGCCTATGTGGAATCCGTCAATGCCGGCGCGCCGATCACGCTGTTCGAGGCGGAGACGGCCGTCGCCTTCCACATCTTCGCCAGTCATCCCGCCGATGTGCTGCTGCTCGAGGTCGGCCTCGGCGGCCGTCTCGATGCGACCAATGTGATCGAGGCGCCGATCGCATCGGTCATCACGCCCATCGCCATCGACCACACCGATTTTCTCGGCGACACGATCGAGAAGATCGCGACTGAAAAGGCCGGCATCATCAAGCGCCGCGCGCCGGCGGTCATCGCCGAGCAGTCGCCCGAAGTCGCCGCCGTTCTCGAAGCGCAAGCGCGAAAGCAGCACGCGCCCACGCACAGCGCCGGGCAGGAATGGCACATCAGCGTCGAGCGCGGCCGTCTGGTCTATCAGGACGATCGCGGCTTGATGGATCTCGCGGCGCCACGCCTGTTCGGCCGCCATCAGTTCGGCAATGCCGGCCTCGCGATTGCGACGCTGCGTGCACTCCCACAATTCAAGTTCGATCCCTCGATTTACGAGCGCGGCGTCGCTGCGGCCGAATGGCCCGCGCGCATGCAGCGGCTCACCTCCGGCAAACTGCTGCCCCTCGCGCCCGACGACTCCGAACTCTGGCTCGATGGTGGCCACAATGCCGAAGGCGGCCGTGTCATCGCTGAGGCTCTCGGCGATCTCGAAGAGCGTGTGCCGCGTCCTCTTGTCGTCATCGTCGGCATGATGGCCAACAAGGATGCCGGCGGCTTCCTCGCCAATTTCGCGGGCCTTACGCGCCACATCATCGCCGTGCCGATCCCTGATCGCGCGGGCGTCATGCCGGTTGAAAAACTCGTCGATGCCGGCCGCGCGCTCGGCATGCGTGTGGACACGGCGGACAGCGCCAGCGTCGCGTTGCAATCGCTGCGACGGCTCGCTTATGAAGTGCCCCCGCGCGTGCTGATCTGCGGCTCGCTCTATCTCGCCGGCCATGTGCTTGCGGAGAACGGCACGCTACCTGCATAAAAGACGCATCAAGCTCTCAACCTCAGGGACGTCAGATGCGTTTCGCTGCTCTCGGCTGTGTCCACGGCAACTACCTCGCCCTCGAAGCCGTCCTCGCTGACATCAAAACGCAGGGAATCACCGGGATCGTCAATCTCGGTGACATGGTCTCCGGCCCGCTGGATGCCAATCGCACCGCCGAGATCATGATGGGCATGAACGCCGTCAACGTGCGCGGTAATCACGATCGCTACGTGACCGACGGGAAGTTGGACGAGATGTATCCGTCCGATCGGCTGGCGCACAGCCAACTGACGCCGCCGCAGATGGATTGGCTGCGCGCGCTGCCCTTCAGCGCGATCTATCGAGACGAAGTCTACTGCGTCCACGCCACGCCGGATGACGACAACACCTACTGGATGGAAGCCGTGACGTCCGATGGTGTCGTGCATATGGCCGATATCGAGAGCATCGAGGCCAAAGCCGCCGGCATCACGCAATCGCTGATCCTCTGCGCGCACACGCATATCGCACGATCCGTGCGGCTTCGCGATGGCCGCATGATCGTCAATCCCGGCAGCGTCGGCGGCCCCGGCTATCGCGATGTCGCGCCTTATCCGCATGCGCTTGAAGTCGGCACGCCCGATGCGTGCTACGCGATCATCGAGAAGCGGGAGGGCCGCTGGGACGTGACATTCCGGCAGGTGCCGTATGATCACGCCGCGATGGCAGAGCTCGCGCGGAAGAATGAGAGCCTGGCCTGGGCTAGCGCATTGGCGACGGGGTGGATCCGGTAGATGCGAAGGCGCTCCGTTTCACCTCTCCCATAGGGAGAGGTCGCGCGCTCTTGCGCGCGGGTGAGGGGTTTGGGACGGATGGAGCGGAGCTCAGCCCCCTCACCCGTCGCTGCGCGCCGACCTCTCCCCGGCG
>CALRZK010000008.1:0-13927 GCA_943372615.1 Bradyrhizobium ivorense
TGGGTGTTCGGCTTCATCGGCGTGACCAATGTGGAGTTCATCGCAGCCGATGGCATCGCGGTGGGACCGGAAATGCGCGAGAAAGCGGTGAACGGTGCGTTGCAGGCCGCAACGGATCTTCGCGCGGCCTGATTCAGTCAGAGTGCCCCTGCGCAACATACGCAGGGGCATTTGCATTCACCCGCGAAATGCCGGCGCACCCGCAGGCGACGCGGTCGATCCGCCATCCACAAAGATCTCCGCGCCTTGCACATTCGATGAATCATCGGACGCCAGGAAGAGCACGGTCTTCGCGACCTCGTCAGGCTTGCCCATGCGGCCGAGCGGGATTGTCTGGGAGAGCCGCTTTTCAAAGGCGTTGAACGCATCCGGTGTCGGTGCGACGCGATCCCAGATCGGTGTAGCCGTGGCGCCCGGCGACACCACATTGACGCGGATGCCGCGCGGTGACAGTTCGGACGCCATCACCCGCGCCATCGCGCGAACGCCGGCCTTGCTCGCGGCGTAAGCGGAATAGCCGGGATTGCCGAGCACGGAGATCACCGAGCCGTTGAGGATGATCGAGGCGTTATCGTTGAGATGCGCGACGGCAGCCTGCACGGTGAAGAACACAGCGGTGATGTTGGTCTTGAGCACGGCTTCGAACACATCAAGCGTCGTGCCGCCGACTGGCGTGTTGCCGGCGATACCCGCATTGGCAAACACGATGTCGAGCTTGCCGAATTTGGCGACGGCCTCGTTAACGGCCCGCTCGGTCGCCGCGATGTCCGTGGCGTCGGCAACGATGCCGATGGCGTTGGCGCCGAGCTCCTGAACCGCCTTGTCCAGCTTCGCCTTGTCGCGGCCGGTGATCGCGACTTTTGCCCCTTCCGCCACGAATAGTTTTGCCGTGGTCAACCCGATCCCGCTATTGCCGCCCGTTATGAGCGCCGTCTTGCCTGCCAAACGCATGATGATCTCCTGCCAAATCGGTTGCTTTTTGCAACCACATTGCCAAATAGAGCCAACGGTTTCATAATGCAACTAGTTAAGGCGCCGATCACGGGAACGTTTGGCGGGACGAGGAGAAGATCATGGCGAAACGCGCAAGCCTGAAAGACGCGGCCTGTCCGATCGCGCGCTCGATGGAGGCGATCGGCGATTGCTGGTCGATGCTCATCATTCGCGACGCCATGCTCGGCAAACGGCGTTTTGGCGAATTTCAGAAGAGCCTGGGCGTTGCCAAGAATATCCTGACGGTTCGGCTGCGAGCCTTGGTAGAGGATGGCATTCTCACCCTCGCCCAGTCCGCGGATGGCGGCGCCTATCAGGATTATGTGCTGACCGCCAAAGGCCGGGCCGTGTTCCCGATCATGGTGGCCTTGCGGGAATGGGCGGAGGATTTTGCGTTCCAACCCGGCGAAGAAACCAACATTCTGGTCGATCGCGAGACCGGGCAGCGCGTCGGCCGTCTCCAACTTCACGCAGCCGACGGGCGCCTGCTCGGTTATGGCGACACCACGATCAAGCCGGCGATTGCCTGACCAGCTCAACGCCCCCGCAGCCTGAGCCGCTCTTCAGCCTCCAGATGCGCCATGTCCAGCAGATAGGCGAGCATATCCAGACGATGCCGCCGGGCCAGCCGGGCGAGATCATGGACCGCACCCTTTATGTAATGCGCGGCCTCCGCCGGCCCGCCGTCTCCCGGGGGCTGGTCATTGTCGCCATCCGATGTCATGGACCCGTCCGGTCTGGATTCAGTGATAATGAGAGCTTGAGAATAACACTCATAGGTTGAAAAACACAACCCAAAGTCATTCTCTGCGTGCATGCCCGGCCAGCTTGTCACAATCCCCGATTTGACACGGGCCCCCTTCGCACCCATGTTCGCCGCGAAACGGCGGGCGCGACTCTGGCGCGGAACGGCCGATTTCCCCCGCTAAACTATTGGAAAGTCATGAATCTCGTCATCGTGGAGTCGCCTTCCAAGGCCAAGACGATCAACAAGTATCTGGGCAAGGACTATGAAGTCCTGGCGTCCTTTGGTCATGTCCGCGACCTCCCGGCGAAGAACGGCTCCGTCGATCCCGACGCCGATTTCCAGATGATCTGGGAAGTGGACCCCAAGGCGAACAGCCGCCTCAACGACATCGCGAAAGCCGTCAAGGGCGCCGACAAGCTCATTCTGGCGACCGACCCTGATCGCGAGGGCGAAGCGATCTCCTGGCACGTGCTGGAAGTGCTGAAGCAGAAGCGCGCGCTAAAGGACCAGAAGATCGAGCGCGTGGTGTTCAATGCGATCACCAAGCAGGCCGTCACCGACGCCATGAACAATCCGCGCGAGATCGATGGCGCGCTGGTGGACGCCTATATGGCGCGCCGCGCCCTCGATTACCTCGTCGGCTTTACCCTGTCTCCGGTGTTGTGGCGAAAACTGCCGGGCGCCCGCTCGGCCGGCCGCGTGCAGTCGGTGGCGCTGCGCCTCGTCTGCGATCGTGAGCAGGAAATCGAAAAGTTCATTCCGCGCGAATACTGGTCGCTGGTGACCACGCTGGCGACGCCGCGCGGCGACAGTTTTGAAGCGCGCCTGGTCGGCGCCGACGGCAAGAAGATCCAGCGCCTCGATATCGGCACCGGCGCCGAATCCGAGGACTTCAAGAAGGCGATCGACGCGGCATCGTTCTCGGTCACCACCGTCGATGCAAAACCGGCGCGTCGCAATCCGCAGGCGCCGTTCACCACCTCGACGCTTCAGCAGGAAGCCAGCCGCAAGCTCGGCTTCGCGCCCGCGCATACGATGCGCATCGCACAGCGGCTGTATGAAGGCATCGATATCGGCGGCGAGACCACCGGTCTCATCACCTATATGCGAACCGACGGCGTGACGATCGACGCGTCCGCCATCACGCAGGCCCGCTCGGTGATCGGCGAGGACTACGGCAAGCAATATGTGCCGGAGACCGCGCGCCAGTATACGAGCAAGGCAAAGAATGCGCAGGAAGCGCATGAAGCGATCCGCCCGACCGACATGTCGCGTCGTCCCGCAAGCCTGAAGGCGCGGCTCGATAGCGATCAGTATCGTCTCTACGAACTGGTCTGGATGCGCACCGTCGCGAGCCAGATGGAGTCGGCGGAGATGGAGCGCACCACCGTGGACATCACGGCGAAGGCGGGCGCACGCGTGCTGGAGCTGCGCGCTACCGGACAGGTGGTGAAGTTCGATGGTTTCCTCGCCGTCTATCAGGAAGGCAAGGACGACGACGCGGATGATGAGGATTCACGCCGCCTGCCCGCCATGAGCGTGGGCGAAGCGCTGAAGAAAGAGAACCTCGCGGTCACCCAACATTTCACAGAACCGCCGCCGCGCTTCTCGGAAGCCTCGCTCGTGAAGCGCATGGAAGAGCTCGGCATCGGCCGCCCCTCCACTTACGCATCGATCCTCGATGTGCTGAAGGCGCGCGGATATGTGAAGCTTGAGAAGAAGCGCCTCTATGGCGAGGACAAGGGTCGCGTTGTCGTGGCCTTCCTCGAGAACTTCTTCGCGCGTTATGTCGAATATGATTTCACGGCATCGTTGGAAGAAAATCTCGACAAGATCTCGAACAACGAGATCTCGTGGAAGGAAGTGCTGCGCGACTTCTGGACCGGATTCATCGGCGCCGTCGATGACATCAAGGAGCTGCGCGTCGCGCAGGTGCTGGATGTGCTCGACGACATGCTCGGCCCGCACATCTATCCGGCCCGCGAGGATGGTGGCGATCCGCGCCAGTGCCCGACCTGTGGCACTGGCCGTCTCAATCTGAAGGCTGGCAAGTTCGGCGCCTTTGTCGGCTGCACGAATTACCCGGAATGCCGCTACACGCGCCCTCTCGCCGCAGACAGTGCCGCAACGGCGGATCGTGTGCTGGGCCTCGATCCGAATACGGGTTTTGAGGTCGCGGTGAAGGCCGGCCGCTTCGGGCCCTATATCCAGCTTGGCGACGCCAAGAACTATGAAGAAGGCGAGAAGCCGAAGCGCGCAGGCATTCCGAAGAACACATCGCCTTCGGATGTCGAACTCGACCTGGCGCTCAAGCTGCTCTCGCTGCCGCGCGAAATCGGCAAGCATCCGGAGACCGGTGAGCCGATCACAGCGGGCCTCGGCCGCTTCGGGCCGTTCGTGAAGCATGAGAAAACCTATGCCAGCCTCGAGGCCGGCGACGAGGTGTTCGATATCGGCCTCAACCGCGCCGTCACGCTGATCGCCGAGAAGGTCGCCAAGGGGCCCTCGGGCCGTCGCTTCGGCGCCGATCCCGGCAAGCCGCTCGGCGAGCATCCCGCGCTCGGCGGCATCGCCGTGAAGAACGGCCGCTACGGCGCCTATGTCACCGCCGGCGGCGTCAATGCGACGATCCCGAATGACAAGACGCCGGACACCATCACCGTCGCCGAAGCCATTGCGCTGCTCGACGAGCGCGCAGCCAAGGGCGGCGGCAAGGTGAAGAAGGTGGCCAAGAAGGCAGCGCCGAAGAAAGCTGCCAAGAAAGCCGATAACGACGACAAGCCGGCGAAGAAAGCCGTGGCCAAGAAGGCGGCCAAGCCGAAGGCTGAAGCGGCGGCTGCCAGCAAGGCACGCGCGCCGGTGACCAAGAAGACTGTTGCCAAGAAGGCTGCGCCCAAGAAAGCCGCCGCCAAGAAGAGCGCGAGCAAGAACGGGTAGTTGTGGCCAAAATACGCGACAAATCACGCGACACCGGCTTTCCGTCGAGGGACGCCATCATCGCGTTCATTCGCGCTTATCCCGGCAAGATCGGCACCCGCGAAATCGCGCGGGAATTCGGCCTGAAGAATGCGGCACGCGTCGAACTGAAGCGCGTGCTGCGCGAGCTCGTGGCCGAAGGCGCCATTGCGAAGAAGGGCAAGGAAGTCCGCGAGCCCAAGGACCTGCCCTCCACCGTACTGGTCGATATCGCCACCCGCGATGGCGATGGCGAGTTGATCGCGACGCCTGTCGAATGGGACGAGGCCGACGGCAAGCCTCCGCGCATCCGCATTCACACCCCGCGCCGTCCCCTGCCCGGCACCGCGGCCGGCGTCGGCGATCGTGCGCTGGTGCGGATCGAGAAGATCGAGGACGAAGACGCCTCGTTCTATCGCGGTCGTGTCATCAAGGTGCTCGACAACGCACGCACGCGGCTGCTCGGAATCTATCGCACGCTCCCGAATGGCGGCGGACGCATGGTCCCCGTCGACAAGAAACAGGCCGGGCGCGAACTCAACATCGCTGCTTCTGACGCCAATGGCGCCGAGGACGGCGACCTCGTCAGCGTCGATCTGATCCGCACCCGCGGATACGGCCTTGCGTCGGGCAAGGTGAAGGAGCGGCTCGGCTCGCTGTCGTCGGAGAAGGCGATCAGCCTGATCGCGATCCATTCCCACGACATCCCGCAAAACTTTTCACGCAGCGCTTTGCAGGAGGCCGAAGCCGCAAAACCTGCGGCGCTGAAAGGCCGCGAGGATTGGCGCGAACTGCCGCTGGTCACCATCGATCCGCCCGATGCGAAGGATCACGACGACGCCGTCTATGCGGAAGTCGATCCGGACAACGAAGACGGCATGATCGTCACTGTCGCCATTGCCGATGTCGCCTTCTATGTGCGGCCCGGCTCGGCGCTCGACAGCGATGCGCTCCAGCGCGGCAACTCCGTCTATTTCCCAGACCGCGTCGTGCCGATGCTGCCGGAGCGGATTTCCAACGATCTCTGCTCACTGGTGCCCGGCGAGCCGCGCGGCGCGCTCGCGGTGCGCATGGTGTTCGACGAAGACGGGCGAAAGGTCTCGCATTCGTTTCATCGCATTTTGATGCGCTCGGCGGCGAAGCTGAGCTACGCGCAGGCGCAGGCTGCGATCGATGGCAAGCCCGACGATATCACCGGCCCCATTCTCGATCCGATCCTGAAGCCGCTCTGGGCCGCCTACAAGCTCGTGAAGCAGGCGCGCGACGAGCGCAGTCCGCTCGAACTCGAATTGCCCGAGCGAAAGATCCTGCTCAAGAAGGACGGCACCGTCGATCGCGTCATCGTGCCGGAACGGCTCGATGCCCATAAGCTGATCGAAGAGTTCATGATCCTCGCCAATGTCGCGGCGGCGGAGATGCTGGAAAAGAAGGGCCTGCCGCTGATCTATCGCGTGCATGACGAGCCCACCGTCGAGAAGGTCCACAATCTCGCGGAATTCCTCAAGACCCTCGACATGCCGTTCACCAAAGCGGGCGCGCTGCGGCCTTCGGTATTCAACCGCATTCTCTCCCAGGTGAAGGGCCACGATTCCGAGCCGCTGGTGAATGAAGTGGTGCTGCGCTCGCAGGCGCAGGCGGAATACGCTTCGGAGAATTACGGACACTTCGGCCTCAACCTGCGCCGCTACGCGCATTTCACCTCGCCGATCCGGCGCTACGCGGACCTGATCGTGCATCGCGCGCTGATCCGCGCGCTCGGCCTCGGCGAAGGCGCCCTGCCCGAGACCGAAACGCCGGAAACGCTGGCGGAAATCTCCGCGCAGATCTCCGCCACCGAGCGCCGCGCCATGAAGGCCGAGCGTGAGACCACGGACCGGCTGATCGCGCATTTCCTGGCCGACAAGATCGGCGCCAGCTTCCAGGGCCGGATTTCCGGCGTCACCAAGGTTGGACTCTTTGTCAAATTGACCGAGACCGGCGCCGATGGCCTGGTGCCGATCAGGACATTGGGCTCGGAATATTTCAACTATGACGAGGCCCGGCACGCTTTGATCGGCACGCGCTCCGGCGCGATGTATCGGCTTGGCGATGTCGTCGATGTCCGTCTGGTCGAAGCGGCACCGATTGCCGGTGCGCTGCGATTCGAAATGCTGTCTGAGGGCAACGAAGCGCCTCGGCGGGCACGGCGCGAGCAAGGCCGCAGCAAGGGGGGCGCTGACGATCGCGAGCGTCATCCGAATACGACGAAGAAGTTCAAGTCGTCGAAAAAATCGAAGCCCGGCAAGAATGCCCGGGTGAAGGACAAAGCGAAGAAAGCACTGGCCAATGCAGGCCGTGCCTCGCGCAGCACCGGCGGCAAGCCGAAGCGAGGCAAATCTTAAAGGGGGCAAGCCATGATGACGATGACGACGCCAAAGACCTTTACAAAAACCTGGACCAACGCGGCCGATCCCGCTGCCAAGCGTGACCTTATCACCGCGATGAAGCGCGGCTTCTTTTGCCGATGCCCCAATTGCGGTGAGGGCAAGATGTTTCGCGCCTTTCTGAAGACCGCCGATCACTGCGATCGCTGCGGCCAGGATTTTTCGCATCATCGCGCAGACGACCTGCCCGCTTATCTCGTCATCGTCATCGTCGGCCATATCGTGGTGCCGATCGCTCTGTGGATCGAGACCAATTATTCGCCCGACGTCTTGTTGCAATTGGCGATCTATTTGCCGATTACGCTGATTGCCTCCTTGCTGCTTTTGCAGCCCATCAAGGGAGCTGTTGTCGGATTGCAGTGGGCTCTGCGCATGCACGGGTTTGGCGACGGCCCCGCCGACTGATACATTCTGCGTCTCACTAACTTCGAAGAAGAAAATTGCAGGAGACGGAATGAGCGACGCGGTCGAAGTCGGCAAGGAAGCCGATCACCATCCCTACAAGCGCCCGCGCGATGCGGCGACGCTCATGCTGGTCGATCGCTCCGGCCCGGTGCCGAAGGTGCTGGTGGGCAAGCGCCACGACAAGGTGGTGTTCATGCCGGGCAAGTTCGTCTTCCCCGGCGGCAGCGTCGACAAGACCGACAACCGCGTACCGGTGGCCGCACCTATGCCGGCCGCGCTCGAGGCCAATCTGATGAAGGGCTCACCGAAGACGCTGCCATCGCGCGCCCGCTCGCTCGCCATCGCCGCCATCCGCGAAGCCTGCGAAGAGACCGGCCTCTGCCTGGGCTGCAAGACCGAAGGCCCAGCGAAGAAGCTCAGCGGCCCCTGGCAAGCCTTCAGCGATGCCGGCCTCCTGCCCGATCCCTCCGGCCTGTTCCTGATCGCGCGTGCGATCACACCGCCCGGCCGCATCAAGCGTTTCGATACGCGCTTCTTTACCGCCGACGCCTCGTCGATCGCGCACCGAGTCGAAGGTGTCGTTCACGCGGATGCGGAACTCGTGGAACTGGTGTGGGTGGAACTCGGCTCACCGCATCTCGCCGATGCGCATGCGATGACCAAGAACGTGCTCAATCAGTTGCAAAAGCGTCTGGCACTCGGGCCGTTACACCATGATGCGCCACTGCCTTTCTTCCATTGGTACGATGGTAAGATGCAGATGGACATGATACCGGCATGATGTGTAAATCCACGGCATCTGCGGTGTTTTCACTAATTTTTTAACGCATCGACCGGATCGGTCGATTAAACGTTAGCGCCGTAGGAATGGAGCTGCCGTTTATGGGACAGATGCAAAGGTTCGAAGAGACTGAGCTCTCGACCTTCACGCCTGTGTCGCTCAGCTATCGGCAGACGGCGTCCATGCTGGGAAAGAAAGCGAGCGTCTCCAGCGACGCTCGCGAGATTCGCGATCTGCTCGAACTCGCGAAGTCGTGGATCTTGCTCGCGGAGAACGAAGAGCTGATGGCCAGCGAAGCGCGCAGCCTCGGCTCGCCGTTCTGACGAATCCTCCACGCACACTTGCGCTTCGCTGAGCGCAGATGCGACATTCTCCCGATCTCTGACAAATCGCAATAATCTTCCCGCCTGCAGCATCTCCCTCGCTCGCATCCGCATGCCTATCTGTTCCCGCACAGCATCACGGGGATGATCCAGATGGCGAAGCGTCAGTTGAAGCTCGGGGCCTTTATGCGGCCGGTCTCAATCCATACCGGCGCCTGGCGCTATCCCGGCGCAGTGCCGGATGCCAATTTCAATTTCCCGCTGCTCAAGCAGATGATCCGCAAACTGGAGGCCGGGAAGTTCGACGCCTTCTTCATGGCCGATCATCTCGCGGTGCTGAACATGCCGGTGGAGGCGCTGAAGCGCAGCCACACGGTGACCTCGTTTGAACCCTTCACGCTGCTGTCGGCGCTCGCCGCCGTCACCGAGAACATCGGCCTCGTCGCCACCGGCTCGACCACGTTCGATGCGCCCTATCATGTGGCGCGCCGCTTCGCCTCGCTCGATCATATCTCCGGCGGCCGTGCCGGCTGGAATATCGTGACCACGTCCAATCCCGACGCCGCACTCAACTTCGGTCTCGACGATCACATGGAGCATGCGGAGCGCTACAAGCGCGCGCGTGAGTTCTATGACGTCGTCACCGGCCTGTGGGACTCTTTCGCCGACGACGCCTTCCCGCGCGATGCGGAGAGCGGCATCTACATGGATCCTGACAAGATGCATGTGCTCGATCACAAGGGCGCCTATCTCAAGGTCCGCGGTCCCCTCAATATCGCGCGCCCGGTGCAGGGCTGGCCGGTAATCGTGCAGGCCGGCGCGTCCGACGACGGCAAGCAACTCGCGGCCGAAACGGCGGAGGCCGTCTTCACCGGCGGCGGCCCCATCGCCGACGCGCAAAAGCTTTATGCGGACATCAAGGGCCGCATGGCCAAACTCGGCCGCGATCCCGACCACCTCAAGATCCTGCCGGGCGCCTTCGTGGTCATCGGCGACAGCGTCGAGGAAGCGAAGGAAAAGCGCGCGCTGCTCGACAGCAAGGTGCATTACGCCAATGCCATTGCCTCGCTGTCGATCAATCTCGGCACCGACGCCTCCGGCTTCGATCCGGATGCGCCCCTCCCCGAAAATATCCCCGACACCAATGCCTCCAAGAGCGGCCGTGAGCGCGTCATCGCCCTCGCCCGGCGGGAGAACCTGACGGTGCGCCAGCTCGCCCAGCGGCTCGGCGGCTATGCCGGATCGGCCTTTGTGGGCACGCCCCAGACCATCGCCGACCAGATGCAGGAATGGCTGGAAACCGAGGCCTCGGACGGGTTCAACATCATGTTCCCGTACCTCCCGGAGGGGCTGAACGAGTTCGTGGACCGGGTTGTCCCGGAACTTCAGCGCCGCGGAATCTTCCGAACGGAGTATGAAGGGCGCACCTTGCGCGAGAATTTGGGGCTCCCGAGGCCGGAAAACCGCTTCTTTCCGGGGTAAGGGGCGCAAAACACCGATTTTACCGCCGCGGAAAACCTTGACTTTAGGGCGTTCGAGGCTAGGTTGCGCGCCAACACGGCCAGTTCTCTGGCTGTCACCCGATTCCTGACATTCAGAGGTTCACCATGGCCAAAGCGGTCACCATCAAGATCAAGCTCGTCTCCACCGCGGACACCGGCTTCTACTACACCGCCAAGAAGAACTCGCGCACCATGACCGACAAGATGGTCAAGAAGAAGTACGACCCGGTCGCGCGCAAGCACGTCGAGTTCAAGGAAGCGAAGATCAAGTAAGCGCTGGTTTCAGCTGCTGACGGATTTGACGGCGCCGCAAGGCGCCGTTTTTCGTTGGCTGAGGTGCCAGTGGTCTCCCTCCCCGGAGCGAAGCGAATGGGGAGGGTGGCGCGTAGCGCCGGGTGGGGTCTCTCTCCACGGCAGGACGGAGTGTGGGGAAGCACCCCACCCGTCTCGAAGCTCGCTGAACGCTCGCTTCGATCCACCCTCCCCGCTGCGCGCGGCTTCGCCGCGCTTGAGGGAGGGAAAAGAAACTACGCCGCCGCCGCAACCACGCGATTGCGGCCGTCATGCTTGGCGCGATACAGCGCCACGTCCGCGCGCTTCAACACATCCGCAATCGGCTCGCCCTTCTTCTCCAGCGTCGCAAGACCGATCGAGATCGTGACCTCGATCTTCTTGTGGCCGCGATCGATCGAAAACGGCTCGCCGGCGATGGAGCGTCGCAGGCGCTCTGCCACCATGCTGGCAACATGCATGTCGGTCTCGGGCATCACGATCACGAATTCCTCGCCGCCGTAACGACAGGCGAGATCGATACCGCGGATCGACTTGCGGATGCGCACCGCGAATTCACGCAGCACGTCGTCGCCGCAGTCGTGGCCATAGGTATCGTTGATCGACTTGAAATAGTCGATGTCGAGAATCATCAATGCCAGCGGCTTGCTGCGCGCCGCCGCCTGTTCGGCCAACGTCTGCAGATGACTTTCCATGTAACGGCGATTGTGCAGGCCGGTGAGACCGTCGGTGATCGCAGCTTCGATGGAGTGCTGGACATTGTCGCGCAGATGATCGGTGTAGCGCCGGCGGCGCACTTGCGTGCGGGCGCGCGCGAGCAGCTCGTTCTTATCGACAGGGCGCGTGAGATAATCGTTCACGCCGATCTCGAGGCCGCGCAGCAGCCGCGTATTGTTGTCGATATCGGCGATGGCGAGGATCGGGATCTGTCGCGTGCGCTCCAGCGAGCGCGCCTGGCTGCACAGGCGCAAGCCGTCAAAGTTCTCGAGGCTCAGCGAAACGATCAGCAGATCGTAATTGCCTTCGGCCGCATGAAAGAGTGCCTCAGCGGGATTGGGCTCCACGTCGACCGTATGCTCAGCCGCCAGCAGCGGCGCAAGGCGCTCATAGGACGACGGTCGATCATCGACCAGCAGGATGCGGCCGCCGATCCCCTCGTCCGACACGGCGCTGCGCTCCGGCGCCTGCAGGCCAATCTCCAGCGAGGTGAGCGCGCGCATGCGCAGCTCGTCGGTCATCATCTTCAGGCGCGTCAGCGAACGCACGCGTGCGACCAGCACGGCATCGGCGACAGGTTTGGTGAGGAAATCATCGGCGCCGGCTTCGAGCCCGCGCACGCGGTCGGACGGCGAATCCAGCGCGGTGACCATCACCACCGGAATGAAATGTGTCTTCGGATTGGCCTTGAGACGGCGGCAGACTTCAAACCCGTCCATGTCCGGCATCATGACGTCGAGCAGGATCAGGTCGCATTCCGAGCGCGCGCAGATCTCCAGCGCCTGCGTGCCGTTCGACGCCGTGATCACGTCGAAATATTCGGCGGACAGACGGGCTTCGAGCAGCTTCACATTGGCGGGGATGTCATCGACGACGAGAATACGCGCTGACATGAAAAACTCCCTAACCGATAAATCGTCGGACGGTCTCGATGAACTTGCCGACGGAAATAGGCTTAGACAAATAAGCTTCGCAGCCGCCTTCGCGGATGCGTTCCTCGTCGCCCTTCATGGCAAAGGCTGTGACGGCGACGACGGGGATCATGGCGATGGACGGATCCTTCTTGATCCAGCCAGTGACTTCGAGGCCCGAGACCTGCGGCAACTGGATGTCCATGAGGATCAGATCGGGACGGAGGGAACGGACAAGGTCGAGCGCTTCATAGCCGTTGCTCGTGCCCACCGTCTGGTAGCCATGGGCCTCCAGCAGGTCACGAAACAGCTTCATATTGAGCTCGTTGTCCTCCACGATCAGGACGGTTTTAGCCATCCCGTCCTCCAATCCCGGTACAATCGGTTTATCTGCGCAAAACCCTCGGCCTCGCGCCGGCAGATCAATGCTGCCTGACCACCCTGCCCAAATCCAAAAATCCCAGTTACTGGAATCACTTGGGTGACTCGGGCATGATGATTCAAACTAGAGACGATAAGTTACGGAAAGGCAAACACGCGTGATGAAAAAGCAAGGCCGACACCCAGGCGAAGTGGCTGAAATCGTTGCGATTCAGGCGCTCTCCTTCGTGGCGGGCGAGCCCGAGCGGCTGGGTCTTTTCCTGTCCGAAAGCGGGATCGGCCCGGAGACGCTACGCTCGGCTGCAAAGGACCCGCAATTCCTCGTCAGCGTGCTGGATTTCGTGCTGCGCGACGACGAGACCGTGCAGGCGTTTGCGGCTGCCACACAACTGCCACCGGACACCATCGCCGCCGCGCGTATGGCGCTGGGCGGCCCGACAAGCAACGACTTCTCGTGACGACGATCCCGACAGATGTGAGCGGACCGCGCTGCTTCTGCCGGGATTGCCTTGCCGATCAAGATAGTCGCGTCAAACGTTGCACGGCCTGCGGCTCGCCGCGCCTGGTGCGCCATCATGCGCTGCCCGCGCTCACCCTCGCGCATATCGATTGCGACGCCTTCTATGCGACGGTGGAGAAGCGCGACAATCCCGACCTCAACGACCACCCGGTGATCATTGGCGGCGGCAAACGCGGCGTGGTCTCCGCCGCCTGCTATATCGCCCGGACCTATGGCGTGCGCTCGGCGATGCCCATGTTCAAGGCGCTCGATCTTTGCCCGGAGGCAAAGGTGATCCGGCCGGACATGGCAAAATATGTCCGCGTCGGCCGCGAGGTGCGGCATGCCATGCAGGCGCTGACGCCGCTGGTGGAGCCGCTCTCGATCGATGAAGCGTTTCTCGACCTCGCGGGGACGCAACGCGTGCATGGCATGATCCCGGCAAAAGTGCTGGCGAAATTTGCAGCCGATGTGGAGCGCGACATCGGCATCACGGTGTCGGTCGGCCTGTCGGTGAACAAGTTCCTCGCCAAGATCGCCAGCGACCTCGACAAGCCCCGCGGCTTTGCCGTGCTCGATCAGGCGGATGCGGTGACGATGCTGGCGGATCGTCCGGTGGGCTTCATCTTTGGCGTCGGGCCTGCCACGGCGGACCGCCTGTCGCAGCGCGGCTTTCGCAAGATCAGCGACATCCAGAAGGCTGATGAAACCGAGCTGATGAAACAGTTCGGCGGCGAAGGCCGAAGGCTGTGGCGGCTGGCGCGTGGCATCGATGATCGCCTCGTCGTCGCCGATCGCGGCGCCAAGACGATCTCCAACGAGACGACCTTCAACGAGGACATCCGCGATCTCGCCACGCTGGAGAAGATTCTCTGGCGGCTATCGGAGAAAGTGTCGGAGCGACTGAAGAGTGGCGAGCTTTCCGGCACGACCATCACACTGAAGCTGAAGACGGCCGATTTCCGCCAGCGCACGCGCTCGCAATCGATCCAGTCGCC